>JAKANJ010000060.1 GCA_021823825.1 bacterium
GCGTATCCTCAATGATCCGAGTTTGTTACCAATTTACCGAGAGACGATTTAATATCATCGGCAATTCTTCCTCCAAGGTGTGGTAAGTAGATTTTAGCCAAATCATGGCCCCAAAATTCATCACTAGGGAGTAGTGTAATATGGACATTCGGCGTTTTAATTTTTTTGAATGGGATGAGGGCAACGCTACTGATTACTTTATCGGTATCAGAGGTAAGCCACAAGCCGTTTCCTGCAACACGACTTGCTGGTGTTGCGATGCTGTAAATGCCCAGCGACTGAGCAGACACACCAGTCTTTTGCCGTGAAACAACATCATAAAAACTGTTTGCATAAAAATTCCCCTGGGAGTGTGCGACAAGAAGAAGTTTTTGTGTTTTTACCTTTGCGCTAGCATCTTTAAGTATTTCAACTAGGTCATAGTCTTCTACTGTTTCATTTTCTAACGCCTTTTGGTCTGCTGAGTCTACAAGATCTCCAATGCCACCGAGATGCATGGGGTTGAGAAGGTAGTCAACAGCCACTGGCTCGCCATGATAAGTTTTGGGCAAATAAGGTCCCATAGCCCTTAAATTATCACTGGCGCCAGCTTCGTTCGTTAGCACTCCATTGATTGTCTCTACAGTATATCCATTAGTTGAGCATACCGCACTGTCTGCCTTTGCAAGAGAAGCGAAGGAAAAAACTATAAACGTAATTAAAACTATCTTGTAGATGATTGTGTAGCGCTTCATTTGGATTAATTAGGCAATTTTGAATAGTCAATATCACATGAACTTTCTAGCGAATTATAGCTCCCAATTTTCTGATAAAAATTCTCTTCTGCGCGCACCCTGTCCTTTGTATTTAACTGTTTACTCTCAACAAAATTAGTAAATGTTCTTATTTTTGCTACTTGATCTTGGCTCCTCCATGTCTCAGGAGTTTCCCTTGGGACTAAAGCATCAGCAACACATTCAGACCCCCTGTTTCCTTCCTGAACTACAGCAATAACATTCTCTGTTTCTAAAAAAGGTTGCGTAAATTCCATCTGCAATGCCAACGCATACTGCAGTAACGCCGCTCTCGTTTTAGCTGAGTTTGGATATTCTTTAAAAATAGCAAGCTCTACGTCGTCTCGAATACCATTATGGTTGGCATCTATACCAGCAACAGTTTTGTCTGCATCTGGTCCGGGATCGGGGGGAAGATTTGTACCGAGAACATCGTCCATTGTGAGCTTTGTCGCATGAATCTTTGCAACCTGTTCAGCTGTCTTCGCTGCATCAATTGCGTGGGGTACGCGGATAATTACTAGTAAAATAAAAACGGCTGCGATTGTCGCCGCCGTCCACTTGAGCACAGTAAGAAATTTTTTCATAACTTCCTAAAGTGTACCACGTAGATTTTTTAAAAAATGCCCATTTCTCCTGTGGATAACTTTCCAAAAAGCTCCGACCTTTTGAAAAGGGCGGAGCTTTTTGGATTAACTGAGCTCTAGAGTCATCCAATCATTCACAAAATCATCAAAATCCCTTGTAAGCGGAAAATATTCTGGTGCAGCTTCGCGGTTGAGGATCTTTGAATCTGGACGCGTCTTCCCTTGCCACTCAAAATAGCTAGAGTGCGCATAATTCTTTAAATACCCCATTGCTTCAGGACGATTCCGAATTCCATTTACCTTCCATTCTGGATCAATAATTTTCACGGGGTTTAAATGTAGGTATGCAAACAGATACCTTAGATAGACGTCGGTATCAACATACTTTGCCTTAAATCTACTCTCAAAAAGTGAGCCTGTACGACTATGTTTTTTATTGAAATACATTGAATACCCCGTAGATAACTTCATCATGTATTTTGATATTCCTCCTTCCGATTTTTCGCGAACCAAGAGGTGGAAGTGGTTCGGCATAAGGCAATATGCGACAATGTCCACCAACTGTTCTCCCCTTTCAACATCAAATATCTCGGAAAACGCCCGACCTTTTTGAAGATGGTCGCTTATATTAACTGCATTTTTGCTATTGCAACTATACAGAAGAGCCCTAAAACGTTGGTAGCTATGCTGGTCCGTAAATATCATCCGCTTGTCGGTGCCCCGATTGTATACATGATAGAACTCGCCGACAGCAAAATTTGTTTTGCGGAGCATTATATTAATGTAATTTGCATTCTAAAAAGACATAAAAGGGGTTGACCCCTTCCAAACTTAAGTGTACCACGTGGATTTTTTTAAAATTGCCCATTTCTCCTGTGGATAACTTTCCAAAAAGCTCCGACCTTTTGAAAAGGGCGGAGCTTTTTAGGGAGTTATCCACACAGAAAAAATACACAGTCCTGCATGGGTAGCCAGAATACACAGTCCTGCATGGGCAGCCAGAATACACAGTCCTGCATGGGTAGCCAGAATACACAATCCTGCATGGGTAGCTGGTGAAAACACCCTAACGCAAAAAACCCCCGACTCCAAAAGGAGTGGGGGTTTTTTGCTGAATTGAGATCGTTCTCGTTTGACGAACCGCTGAGAGAAAAATTTATCTACTCGGGGTAATCATCAACACAAGATTGAGTGTAGTTGTAACTGAGTACGTTGTCTGTGACGTTGCAGCTTTACCACGAAGCTCAATGAAGACTGTCTCTTTTCACTACCTAATCAACTAGTTAGAACGTGTCTGGATGAGGCCGCTTGAAGGCAAACCTACAACTCCATAACCGTTTGTCCAGTCATTAGCATCTGCTCCTACTGTTGTAGTTGCATTTGGTGACCAAACGAGGTTATTAGCTGCTGAAAGATTTGCTACGGTGTCCATATTTGCTCCGTTGATTACTGGGTATGAAGCATCGCCATTGAGTGTAGTTGTGACTGAGTACGTTGTCTGTGACGCTGCAGCTGAACCACGAAGCTCAAAGTAATACGTTGTACCTGCAGGAATGTTAATCACTGCTGAAGGTGCGATAGTGAACACTCCGTTTACGACTGAAGCAATGTTGCTTGCCTGAATCTGACCAGATGTAAATCCGGAGATTGGTGACGAGTAACCTGCATCTGTGTAACCGAAGAGGTTGATGTTTGTCATCGAAACTGATGTTGTTGCAATAGCAAACTTGAACTGGTCAAGACCAATTCCACCGTTTGAATTTGCCGTAACAGTAAAGCGCATAAGCTTACCGTCAGCAACACCTGTTGTTCCGATTGAACCAAGTGCAAATGTTGGGAACGACTTGAAGAGGCGAACGCCTGCTGATGAAGATGTTCCTGTTGCATTTGTTGTTACACCTGATGAAACACCAGTTCCTTGAGTGTTGGTGCCGTTTGTATCAGCATCAACCTTGATCAAGTCACCTTCTACACCTGTGTAACCAATACCGATCTGAGCGAAGTCAACCTTGATCGTAAGGTCCTTGTCAGCATCCTTTGGAAGAGAAACAGGTGTTGCAAATGTTGAAGTTGCGTACTTGCTTGTTCCTGTGAATACTGCTGTACCTACTTGTGTTGCA
>JAKANJ010000061.1 GCA_021823825.1 bacterium
AACACATCATGGTATGTCACGAAAATCATCAGCAAAATAAGGAGCAAAAAACCGATACTGTTTACTAAATTTGCAACCTCGGTTTTGATAGGAGACCGTTTAATTGACTCTATCAAAAGAAAGAAAATGCGGCCACCGTCTAGGGCAGGAAATGGAATGAAATTTATAACTGCAAGATTTATGGAGATGAGCGCGACGAGAGAGATAAGGTGAATAAATCCAAGAGCACTTGCGCTTTGAACAACACCCACAATCCCAATAGGGCCTGAAACTTCAGAAAAATTTGCACGACCAAAAGCAATATTTTTCAAAAAACTAACGAGCCCAACGGTTGTATCTTTTGTTAAGGTTATTGTTGTTACGCCACCGTAGTATAAAGCTTCTGGCACAGGCAGTTTGAGTATCCCCGCCATATCCAGAGAGACACCGATAGCTCGATTGCGTGCATCAACAATGCCACTTGTTCCGCTCACCAGTGCAGTTTTTGTTTGGTCACCGCGAACATACGTAACAGAAAGGCTACTATGGTTTAAGATAAAATCTTGTGTTGCCTTGATATCTGGGTTTTCAATCTTTGTGCTTCCAGAAGAGAGTGTGGTGATCTTGTCACCAGGCATGAGTCCCGCTATATCTGCAGGTGATTTAGGATATACCTGAGTAATTGTTAGTGCAGCATTTTCTACTCGAGCGCCGTAGGCAGAGCCATCAACAGAATACGGCATGCCGATCATAAATCCCATACTTAGAATAAGCCATGCAAAAACGAGATTGAACACAATACCCGCAACCATAACCCATGCCTGAACAAGTTTTGACTTTTTTGTTAAACTTCGTTCAAGATCCTTATCCTCAGCAGGCGTAGCTCCCGCGTCCTCACCAAAGATTTTCACAAAACCACCAAGTGGAAAAAGATTAATGGAGTATACTGTCTCTCCAAACTTTTTTGAAAAAAGACGCGGAGGAAAACCTATACCAAACTCATCAACACGAATCCCTGCTTTTTTTGCAGCAATAAAGTGTCCAGTTTCATGCACAAGGACAAGTGTTGCGAGTACTAATATAAATATAATTATTGACATAGGTTATGGATGACGCAAGAAAGATTCCTCCCGTGCATCATTGCATGCAAGCGCATTAATGTTAGCTACCCCAGAATATCCTTCTCTTTTTTCTCTCCAATAAGTTCAAGAGCATTATTTGTTTCTTCAACAAGTTTTTGTAGGTCCTCAAGAGCAATGGTCTTTTCATCCTCGCTCAATTCATTATCGCGTTGTTTTGCGATAATATCATTTTTAGTTTTTTCCCGTTCGCCTTTTACTTCAATGCGTGCATCTTCAACTTTGTCACGTACAATTTTTGTAAATGCAACACGTCTTTCTGTAGTGAGATCAGGAAAACTTACACGAAGTCCTGCATCATCGGTAGAAACTGATACTCCCAAATTTGCCGCGTTGATTGCTTTTTCTATCTCCTTACCATTCCCTTTCTCCCAGGGAACAATTCGTATGGTTCGAGCATCTTCGTTTGCAACGGTCGCAACATGAGGGATAGCAAGTCGAGCTCCATAGGATTCAATAAAGACTCCATCTAAAATTGTCGCGCTCGCTCGTCCTGTATGGATAGCAGAAAGCTCTTTCTTCAGGTGCTCCGAAACTTCGCTCATGCGCTTTTTAAATACAGAAAAATCGTATGTCATATGTGAGTATCTTATCAAAATAGTGCCACCTTCGCAAAGAAAAAGCCCCGCTGTGCGGGGCTTTGGTCAGGGACCATCGCGAACTCGATTCATTTCGCTCCTCTTGGGCTGTGGCCCCCCTAGCAGCCGATGCAGGCGGAGGCGCTGGCCACGGAACTGGTGCTGGCGGTCTGGGCAATGGGCATCATCGAAGAATTGAGCAGCAAGGTGCTGCCGCGAATCCTGGCGGTGAACGGGGGCATGGGGCCCTCCTTGGCTGGGCTATCGGCGTATGCGCGCTGTGCGGGCATGCCAATGCGGGTTGGGGGAAGGGTGTGGACTCAGTGCAAAGATTGCACCTGTCCTAGGCGCAGACCAAGGCCTTTTCTTGGCGCGGCCGACGATGGCGAACGGGGCTCATGGGAATCTCCCATGTTCACGGGGATAGAAGGAACTGGTACCAGCCACGTTGGTCTAGTCCATTTCTGTTTACTAGTATACACAATCCTCAGGATTTGTCAAGAGCCACTACCCTGCCCGAATACCCTCTTATGGTGCGGTAAATTAGATCACCATGGCAATATGTTCAAGAAGCATTTTTGGAGAAGATCCGCGTGATGCGAGATATTCTTTTGTTTTATATAGTTCATCAAAAGTGCGAATAAAAGATTCATCATCCTTCCCCTTCGTTTGTTCACGTAAGATACGTTCCACGTGGTCGAGAATCACCCGAAACAATTCCCGGTCCTTCTTTTCAACAAGTTTTTTAATCATTGCAAACCGATTCTCTAAAGTTGCAGAGAAGAATTTTTTTGCAAATTCGTATGCTTCCTGGCTTACAGCCGCGTCTGTGCCTGAGACTACCTGCACTCGAGAACGGAGCGTAGGGAGGAGTATTTCTGCGCGTGGCAAAATAATAAAAAAATGTGTGCCTTCCGTAGGCTCCTCAAATGTTTTTAATAATGCATTTTGTGTTTCAGGAGGAAAAGACAATGCACTTATAATAAATATTTTATATACTCCGCCAAAAGCTTCCCGTGTCTGAGCCCCCTTAAGTACGCGTGCGTCATCAATACTAAAAGCCTCATACCGAAGTACGGCAAAATCAGGATTTCCAGTAGCCCTTATTCCTAAATGGTGCTCAATAGCTGAAGCCAACGTACCCACGACTTCATCATGCACACCTTCAATAACATACACATGATGGAGGTACCCTGTCTTTTTGTAGTGTTCAAAAATGGTGTCCATTTTTCGAATGTTCTCTACTGCCAACAATCGGTTACTTCTTTGCAAGAATACTTTTTTTGTATGTATCTAAATGTTCAAGTGCAATACCCGTCCCTTTTACAACACAATATAGCGCATCATCCGCCAAAATTGCCTTTACCCCTGTTCTCCGTTCAACAAGTTCAGGAAGGTTGCGGAGCTGAGAAGAACCGCCCGTCATGATTATGCCCTGGTCAATAATATCCGACGCAAGCTCTGGAGGAGTCTCTTGAAGAACGTCTTTGATCGCCCGAACAATTTCACGAAGTTCTTTATCAATAGATTTTACGATTTCGTTTGTCGTAACTTGAGCAGTTCGAGGGAGACCCGTAACATGATCACGCCCTTTGATAGTCAGGAATAATTCATCATCCACCGCAGTAGCTG
>JAKANJ010000007.1 GCA_021823825.1 bacterium
AAATTACGCAGTAGTTCGTGTACTTTGATAGGCACGTTAGTCGGGGAGGATATAAGGCTTTGGGGTTTTCTGTAATGCAGTTGTGAAATTGACCCAGCCTCATCCAGTGCTATACTTTAAGGGTGAGCAGATTATTAGCTATTTATTATTCATGAAGCATATGTCTAGAAAAATTGGTATCACAATGGTGATAGGTTTGCTTATGGTGTCGTCCTCAATTGCTTTTGCCCAAACGAGACCACTGAATACTGGTCTTGGTCTTGGTCAAGAAAGGGCCATATTCCATCCGACGCTCTCAGCTTTTAACATGCAAAATCGCTTTGAGCAGAGGAGGGTAAAGGCCCAGGATCAGATTCAGCAAATTCAGGAAAATGTACGAGTGCGGAATCAACAACTTCGAGTGAGGGCAGAGGAGCGTATTGCTCAAATTCGAGACCAACAGAAGCAACGACTTGCCCAGAATCTTTCGCGTCAGTTTGACCACCTAAATCGTGTGTGGACAAAACATTTTGCTCAAGTTTTAGATCATTACACAATAATTCTGCAAAAAATCCAGGATAGGGCAAATTTTGTAGCGACAAAGGGGCAAAATATTAGCGCAACAGATTCCGCTATCCAGTCAGCTCAGGCAGCAATTGCAACGGCACAGAGTGCCGTTGCAACGCAAGCTGCCAAGTCGTATGAGCTGGCCCTCTCTATATCGACAACGGGTACGACTGCTTCTACTACCTCAACTTCTACACCCGTTGCGCAAACACAATTGATACAAGATATCCGAAATGCTGCTGAAAGTTTACGAGCTGAACTTTTCAAGGATCTTTTTGCACTTCATAATGGTCCAATGCTCACTGCGCGAACAGCAATGCATGCAGCGCTTCAAGCACTTAGCCAAATTCCTGGAGTTGATGCAGGGGATGCCACCTCAACGGTCGCGACATCAACGAACCAATAATTAATTACTAAAATTACTATGGACAATCAAACCGTTCCAATGATGAAGTCTTCTTCCAAAAAATCGTCATATATTATCGTTGTAATTATTGCTGTCGTGGTCGTTGCACTTTGGTACGTATTGTCAGGATCTACGCCGTCTGTAAATACGCAGCCAGCAGTTCAATCATCAGTTCTTGAACAGCCACAGAATGCACTTCCTGCTGTTTCCCAAGGAAATACAACACAAAATATCGCTAACGATCTAAGCCAAGTCCCAGATTCTGGCGCTGCACTGACTCAGGATCAAAATTCATTAAATTCTTCTATCCAGGGACTTTAAGAGGAAACTGTATCCTTACAGAGAAAAACCACCTTCGGGTGGTTTTTCTCTGTAAGGATACAGTCTGATATCAAGACTTATGTAGAGGTTGTATACGCGAAAATACATAAGGAATTTTTATTTGCACACAGCATTTTGCACTTTTTGTTAAAAAATGTTATAATGGAAGTACGTCATGAAATCTTTCATATCACTACTTCTCATAATCAGCCTTGCGGGGATAGCAACCTTTGGGCTTATTTTTTTTGAAATGGCACCCAACCATCAGGGCAATTGCTTTGCTGCAATGGATGGAACTGCTTGTCCTGTAAATACCATTGCAAACTCAATTCATCATATTGCTGTGCTTCAAACACTTACGATGACGAATACTTCGCCTTTGCTCGGCGCGTTTGCTTTACTCGCAGCGCTTTTTGCGATTTCAATTTTAATAATCCTATTTTTTGATAGAGAGTGGCTACACCCGAAGCTTGAGCTATTATCTAGGCGCATATTAGACTTTGAGCTATTCTATTCTGATAGCAAACAAAAAATTGTTTCTTGGCTTTCACTGTTTGAACTGAGTCCATCTTTATAATAAACAGCACGCTTTGATAGGAGATTAAAAGCTCTATTTCTTCGTGCTGTCTCTGTACCCTTTGTAAGGGTATTTTTATTAGTTCTCTTTGTACGAAAATAATAGTTTATAAATTATGCAAACACTTGTAGGGACATCGCTTGTCGCCGCGTTTGTAGCAGGGGTTGCTGCACTTTTTGCACCTTGCTGCATAACGGTCTTACTCCCGTCTTACTTAGCAAACATATTCAAAGAAAAATATAAAATTTTTTTGATGACGTTTATTTTTTTTCTGGGTGTTTTGACCGTTTTCTTGCCTATTGGGTTAGGGGCATCTTTTTTAGCCCAGCTCTTTAGCAAATACCACAACATAATCTTTACTGCTGGTGGTATATTCTTGGTTATTTTGGGGTTGTCAATGTTGATTGGAAAGAAGTTTTCAACTCCGACTTCTGTTCGTGATGGAATGAAAAGGTATGTTTCGTCGGTCTATCTTCTCGGAATATTCTCTGCAATTGCTACTACTTGTTGCGCACCAGTTTTGGCTGGTGTTCTCACGTTGTCGGTTGCTAGTGGTTCGGTTGCCTGGGGGTTGCTGTACACGCTTGCGTATGTAGTTGGCATGACGTTACCACTTTTTATTGTGGCTGCATTTCTTGATAAGGTAAATTTGACGGATCGTTTTACGAGGACTTCAAAAACTATTCGCATGAGAATAGCAGGTTTAAGTTGGAAAATCACTATATCTGAACTCGTTTCAGGACTTATTTTCCTCGCAATGGGTGCGTACATAATATATTTAGCTTTTGTTGACAAGCTATTTATGCGCTCTGACTATCAATTGGAGATGAACATCTACAACGCGAAATTTTTGCGATTAATTAATGGAACAGTAACTCGTGTTCCTGAATATATTTGGGCGCTCATATTCATTGGAATAGTGGTGCTTGCTTCGTATGTGTCTATTAAACAGTATAAAAAACAAAAATATGAAAAAAAATAACAAAATGTCACCTGCAATTACTGCGGTGATAACGCTAGCTATTGTTGGAGGAGTTGGGTACTTCTTGTTTAAGACTTCACCACAGAGTATATCTCAAACTTCATCTCAGGAAACAGGCAACTTTGACTCTATGCATGGCAATGCAGGTTCACTAGACTCACTTATTGGTAAGCCCTTGCCTGAAATGCGTTTGGTTGATAAAGATGGGAATGTTTATACTGCCGAAAGCTTCAAAGGAAAGACTAACGTACTATTCTTTAACGAAGGCCTTATGTGCTATCCCGCATGCTGGAACCAAATTGCATCATTTGGGAGCGATGCAAGATTTAATAACAGCCAAGTGCAAGCTACCTCAGTATTGGTAGATCCAAGCAAAGATTGGCAGACCGCAGTAGCGCAAATGCCTGAGTTGGCTAAGTCAAAAACATTGTTTGATGCAGGAGCTACGGTATCAGGTAGTCTTGGGCTTTTGACATTGCCTTCCTCTATGCACCGCGGTTCATTGCCTGGCCATACGTATATTGTCGTAGACAAAGATGGCATTGTGCGGTATGTGTTTGATGATCCAAGCATGGGAATTGCAAACGATATGCTCGCAGCTAAGATTGCACAACTAAAATAAGTGAAACATACTATGCAAACCAAACTAACAATGGAGGAACTTATAAACAAAGTAGAAGTACTTAAATCTTCGGGCGAGCTTGACCTCTCAATGGAAGAGGATTTGAGCATTGCCATCATGAATCTTATTAGCATTGAAGAGCACTTCTATTTTACCGCGCAAAAAACAGGCAAGGATGAATACTTTGACTTGCTTGGGCAAACGCGAGAAATTAGAAAATCCCTTCTCGCAAAAATGATTGATACGCGCGAGGGAGAATCCTGGTGTATTGCAAAGCATTTGCTCGCTTCTACGATGAGAATGATGGAGGTTGGAACAAAACTTCAGTCATCAGGAAAAAAAGAGGAAGCAAAACAGCTGTTTAAGAGTGCCTATGAAGTTTATACACTTTTTTGGGCTTTGCGATTGAAACTCATTAGTGTAAAAGAAATGAGAAAGCAAGAAGACGGCTCTGGAGAAGATACTGCGAATAGTGACAAAAATGTGCCAATGACCACAAAGGATTTGCTTGCTAAATTAGTGGATTGTTGCAAAGAGTAATAGCAATAAATAATTATAATATGGAAAATAAAGAAAACGAGGTAGTAGAGAGCTCAAAAGAGTCCGTTTCTTATGTCGTTCCCATTGCAATTGTGGTTGCCTCAATAATTCTTGCAGGGTCCTGGGTCTATGGCAGGGGTAGTTCAACAAGTACACAAAATCAGAATGTTCTAGGAAGCGCAAGTGCTGCACCATTAGTTAGCCAAGATGATATTGCTCCGGCATCAGGAGTAATACTTCCTGTGGTGTGGGGAAGCCTAGGTAAACAGCTGGTGGCGGATGGTGTCATTGATGATAGTAAGTTTGAATCCCTGTATACATCTCGGGGGCAATTTACTGATGAAGAGAAAAAACTTTTGCTTGGAAACACCAGTGGTAATATCAAAATTACAAAAGAAAACGCTGGTTACTATTTGAACCTGTTCTGGGCGCTTGGGCTTGCGAATAAAAATGTAATTTTGGAAAAAGGTGAGATGGTAAATCCCGCTTACGGGGGAGCACAAAATTTTGCGTCAACAGGAGGCTGGACGATGGCAGTTGGGAACCCAATGAATCATTATAGTAAACATACCTATTTCAGTCTGACCGCTGGACAGCAAGCCTTAGTTGAAAAAGTTGCGCAGGGAGTGTATAGGCCGTGCTGTGGCAACTCAACATTGTTTCCTGACTGTAACCATGGTATGGCGATGTTGGGACTTCTTGAGCTAATGGCATCTCAAGGGGCAACAGAACAGGACATGTGGAAAGCAGCTTTGACGGTGAATTCCTATTGGTTCCCAGACACATATGCCACTATTGCAACATATATGAGGGATAAGGGTACTGATTGGAAGAATGTAAATCCACAAGAAGTGCTTGGAGCAGATTATTCTAGCGCTCAAGGATTTGCAAGTATCTCATCAAAGGTTATTCGGACGGGGCCGGTTCAAGATGCACAGGGTTGTGGTGTTGGTCCGAGGCAGCCAGCGCCAGTCGCTCCACCAGTCCAACAGCCAGGATGTAGTATTTAGTGTTATAACAATAAGCGTATGAACGATCCACAACTTAAAAAAATAAAATTAAAAATTCATGGCATGCATTGCGCAAGCTGTGAGGTTCTCGTAGAAAGAAAATTAGGAAAGATTCCCGGTATTGAAAAAGTTCAAGTGAATCATGCAAATGGAAAAGCTGAGCTCGTCTGCACGGGTAGTCCTGATATTGAGGTATTAAATGACCTTGTACGAGATGATGGCTACACGATAACATCATGGAGTGACCGCAGTAATGGAATGGACCGAATAGACAAGAATACGGTTATTGATTATCTGCAAATGGCTTTTATCGTGCTTGTACTTGTGGCGGTGTACTACTTTCTGAAACATCTTAATATTCTTCCGGAATTCTCCCTCTCCCAGCATATGAGCTATGGAGTGATATTCCTTATTGGATTGTTTGCTGCGGTATCTTCATGTATTGCAGTAGTAGGAGGTCTCTTGCTTGCGCTTGCAACAAAATACAATGAAGCAAATCCAGGGCTTACCGGGGTACAAAAATTTAAGCCCCATATATACTTCAATATCGGACGCATCGCTGGGTATACCATCTTTGGTGCAATTATTGGAGCACTTGGATCGGTACTAACGCTTTCACCAAGAGCAAACGGCTATCTCATGGTATTTGTAAGCATCGTTATGCTTATATTGGGGTTTCAGTTACTCAATCTTTTCCCAGGGTTGCGGAGGTTCACTCCCAAAATGCCAAAATTTATTAGTCACAAAATTCATGAAATGAGTGACAAAGATAATAAAAGCACTCCGTTCATTTTTGGGTCTCTAACCTTTTTTCTTCCCTGTGGTTTTACCCAAGCATTGCAATTATATGTTTTGGCGGTAGGGGATTGGAAAATTGGAGCATTAACAATGTTTACCTTTGCGTTGGGCACCATGCCAGCATTGGTGTCTCTCTCTGCTCTCGCAAGTTTTGCCAAAGGCGCATTCCAAAAACATTTTTTGAGGGTTGCGGGCGTTATGATTGTCCTCCTTTCTGTGTTCAACATTAATAATGGGTTGGCTCTTGCAGGGTACAATGTTGATTTTACCGCTATCTTCTCTGGCGCTTCAAATAGCACTTTGGCCAATGAATCATCCGCACCAATTGTAGATGGAAAGCAGATTGTAAAAATGGTTGCAAGTGGATATACGTATACACCAAATGTCTTTACCGTTGTTGCAGGAATACCTGTGGAATGGGAGATAGATGGAGGGAACGCTTCTGGTTGCGGACGTGTACTTGTGATGCCTACTCTCGGCATTAGTAAATATTTACTGGGTGATGGGCAAATTACTACAATTGAGTTTACCCCAACAGAGACGGGAAGTATCCCATTCAATTGCAGTATGGGTATGATGACCAAAGGTTCTGAATTTAATGTGATTCAGAATAGCGCGGGGATAATTGGTGCTCAGGTTGAAAATTCTCCAAACAGTACTGGTTCAGTATGTGATGCAACAACGGGCGCTTGTGCCAACGCCCAAAAGCTTCACATCGAGGTTTCTGCAGAAAAAGGCGTATATCCAAGTACGTTTACTGCGAAAAAGGGAGTTCCTGTCGAACTGACTATAGATGACAAAACTCCATTGAGCGGTTGTATGTCAATATGGGTGATACCAAAATATGGTATTACAATCCCCATGAACGGTACTATTACAAAAAATATATTTGTGCCCACTGAAACGGGCGTGGTTAACATCACCTGTAGTATGGGGACAATACTTGCTAGAATTAATGTAACGAATTAAAATTTATGAGAACAATTGCCACGATAGAAGGGATACATTGCAGGTCTTGCAAGATTCTTATTGAAGATGTTTGTGGGGACATGGTAGGAGTACAATCATGTAACCTGGATTTAGAGACTGGTGGAATGGTCATTGAACACGATGAACGGTTTGACCAAAACAGGTTTAAAACAGAGATAGAGGAACTTGGTAAATATACGGTTAACATTAATTCATAAATAAATATGAGCCCAGATAAAATAATTGTCGCGATAGTAAGTGTGTTGGGAATCGGATTTACGTATTGGTTTTTCCTTGGAAAAAATGATAAGGAATTTGTCGCATCAGATTCCGTAGATATCATGGTTGACGGTGGTTACGAGCCAGAAGTCATATCAATCCTAAAAGGGAAAACAATAAAACTGAATTTTTTGCGCACCGACCCAACAACCTGCTTGGAGGATGTTGTGCTGGGAGATTTTAAGGTGCGTGAACATCTACCGCTCAACAAAAAAGTAGTGATTGAGATTACCCCAGACAAAAAAGGTGAATTTACCTATACCTGTGGAATGGGTATGTACCATGGCAAAATAATTGTAAAATAATTATGAATGAGACAAAAAAAACATTTTCAGTAAAGGGTATGCATTGTGCGTCTTGTGTTGCAACGATTGAGCGCTCTCTAAAAAAAGTTGATGGTGTATCAAAAGCAACAGTCAATATTGCAACAGAGAAAGCAACGGTAACCTATGATCCAGCAAAAGTTAGTGATGATAAGTTATATTCAGCGGTTTCAAATGTTGGGTATGAAGTTATTGTCAACGAGGAAATCAGGAGTGAAGACGAAGAAAAGGAGGAAAAAGTTCGTGAACTGCATGACCTGCGCTTGAAGGTGGCGGTCAGTCTCATACTTGGCTCCCTGCTTTTATGGGGTAGCTTTCCAGGCCTCATGCAGACAGCGCCTCTTTTCTTGCGTGATTTTTGGGTGCAATTAATAATTGCTATCCCTGTTCAATTTTGGGCCGGTTTTACCTTCTACCGTGCCACTATTTCAGCGCTTAAGCACAGAACTGCGAATATGGATACTTTAGTAGCTATTGGCACGACCGTTGCCTTTGCTTATTCTGCATTTGTCACCTTGTTCCCTCAACTCGTAGTAAAGATAGGCATCGATCCTATGCCATACTTTGACACTGCTGCAATTATTATTGGGCTTATTTTGTTGGGTAGATATTTTGAAGCAAAAGCAAAAGCCGGTACCTCGGAAGCGATTAAAAAATTAATCGGAATGCAGGCAAAAACTGCTCGTGTTATTCGCGATGGTAAAGAAGTGGACATACCAATAGCAGAAGTAATTATTAACGACATTATACGAGTTCGTCCCGGAGAAAAGATACCTGTTGATGGCATTATCATAGAGGGGGACTCATCAATTGATGAATCAATGATTACTGGCGAAAGTATGCCGACCGATAAAACTAACGGCGACATTGTGGTGGGCGCAACAATGAATAAGACTGGAAGTTTTATATTCAGGGCAACAAAAGTGGGGCAAGAAACAATGCTTGCTCAAATTATTAGATTGGTTCAGGAAGCCCAGGGGAGCAAAGCGCCTATTCAACGATTAGCTGACTTGGTCTCATCTTATTTTGTGCCAATAGTGCTGATGCTCGCAATCCTCACGTTTGCCGTTTGGTATATTTTTGGACCGGCGCCCACGTTATTGTTTGCGTTGCTTAATATGGTTGCGGTGCTAATCATCGCTTGTCCTTGTGCGATGGGCCTTGCGACACCGACAGCAATCATGGTTGGAACAGGAAAAGGCGCAGAGCATGGAATACTTATTAGAGATGCCGAAAGTCTAGAAATTGCGCATAAAATTAATACAATTATCTTTGACAAGACGGGCACACTTACAAAAGGACAGCCTGAGGTAACTGATGTTATCCCTTTTGGAGCAATTGACCCTAATGAACTATTGCGAATTGCAGGTTCAATTGAGAAGGGATCGGAGCACTCGCTTGCAGAGGCGGTTACAAAATCTGCTGAGGCAAAACAGCTCGCTTTATCAAAAGTTGAAAAATTCCAAGCTATCCCTGGCCATGGAGTAGAGGGGGTAATCGATGACAAGAAAATTACCTTTGGGAATAAACGCTTAATGGATAAAGAAAGTATTGATACGGAAAATGCGAACGAAGAAATTGGCAAATTGGAAACAGCAGGGAAGACCGTTATGCTACTTGCCTATGATAAGGAGCTTGTTGGCCTGATCGCTGTTGCAGATGTTATTAAAGAAAGTGCTCGGGACGGGATCATTGCTCTTCAAAATCTTGGTATCGAAGTGGTCATGATTACGGGCGACAATAAAAGGACTGCGGATGCTATCGGGAGGAAACTCGGTATCACAAGGGTTCTCGCAGAGGTTCTTCCTGACGGAAAGGAAGCCGAGGTGCGCAAAATTCAAACTGAAGGACGTGTTGTGGCGATGGTTGGTGATGGTATAAACGATGCGCCCGCCCTCGCTGCTGCTGACGTCGGAATCGCTATGGGGACTGGCACAGATGTCGCTATTGAGGCAGCTGACATCACTCTTATCAGCAAAGATTTGAAATCAGTAGCAGCTGCAATAACGTTATCAAAAAAAACAATGCGTACTATTCGCGTTAACTTATTTTGGGCGTTTGGCTATAATATCATCCTGATACCTGTTGCGATGGGTGCGCTATACCCATTTCTCCATGTTCTTTTAAACCCTATTTTTGCATCAGTTGCGATGGCCACAAGTTCAATTTCCGTGGTATCAAACTCACTACTACTTAAAAACAAGAAAATAGTTTAAAATAGTACTCGGATATAGTACAAATATTATAAACAAGAAGCCGCCCGAATGGGCGGCTTCTTGTTTTTAACCCCGCACTTGCTATTTTTTAGAAATATTTTGCCAAAGCCAAATGCCTACGAGAACGAGATCAAACAGGACTACTACGCCAATAACAGCACCAATTACTCCTAACCCACTCATCATTCCTAGCCCTTCATACCCATATCCATATCCCATCATAAATTTTAAGTAAATAGTTCCACGGCACGCACAAGGCGTGTCGATGAATAAAAAGTTCGACTAGCTGATAATAGATTCATCTATACCATAACCCTCTTATAGGATAACTCTATGGGTTGTCTGTGTCTATACTTGCCCAAAAGGAGTTATCCACTTGGGCCCCTTATAATATTCCCCAATGGGTATATGATATAAGAGTACATGCGAAAAGTCTCATATTATATTGTTGCAATTGTGGTGATGGGAATTGCTACTGCATCTTTTTGGACTTATCTTCGCTACTTCAAAAGCGTTGAACAGCCTTTCCTTTATTTTAGTGTTGATCGTGGCGATATTCAGGAGGCCGTTAAGGTGAGAAGCGAGGTTGTCTCTCAAAAAACATTTGACCTAGAGTTTCCATTTTCTGGTACAGTGGAGACGGTCTACGCTCACGAAGGAGATATTGTCTTGCCTGGGCAACTTTTAATGAAGCTCAACACAAAGGATTTTGAGATACAGGCAGAGCAACTGCAGGCGGTTGTTTCGGAGAGGAAGGCCGATCTTGCAAAGATCGAGGCTGGTGCCACTGCAGACCAGGTCAATGTTTCGCGGTCACGGCTTTCTAGTGCGCAGATAGCAGCAATAGAGGCTGAGAAAAATCTAGTTGATAAGATCAAAGATGCGTATACAAAATCAGATGATGCAATACGAGCAAAAACTGACCAACTTTTTGATAACCCCCGTAGTTCAACACCTGCTCTAAATATTCCCGCTGATAGCCAAACCAAGATAACCCTGGATTTCCAAAGATTGACACTGGAGTCAACACTGAACAACTGGAGCGCATCACTTGCAAATATTTCTACCATAGCAAGTAGTACCGTAGATTACACAAATATAGCGAAGCAAAATTTGGCATCAATCTCAGAATTCTTAAACATAATTTCTCCTTCTGTAAACAATCTTGTAGCAAATGCAAATTTGTCGCAAGCAACGATTGATTCATACAAGTCAAATATTTCTGCAGCGAGAACAAGCATCAATGCTGCAATCGCAAACCTTGTCGCCGCTGAGGAGAAGTCGCAATTGGCTGCTGCAAATGTAACATTAGCGCAAAGCGAACTAAATCTTGAACTTGGGGCTCCTCGCGTTGAGGATGTTGCCGCTGCGGAGGCTCGGCTCAAAGAGTCTCAAAGCGCGCTTGATGCAGTTAATGAGCAAATAAGTAAATCACTATTAACCTCACCAGTAACTGGAAAAATCGTAAAAATAAATTATGAGGTTGGTGAGGTCTTCCGCCCAGGGCAGGCTGCTATTTCACTTGTTGCCGGTGGATATAAGCTTCAAGCTGATGTTTCAGAGTTGGATATTGCAAAGGTGCATGAATCTGATACGAACAACGTGCAGATCGAGCTTGACGCTTTCCCGGGTCAAAAATTTTGGGGAAGAGTTATGTCAGTCGACCCACAGGAGGTTATTAAAACTGAAGATAAATATTACCGAGTCAATATAGCGTTTGATGCCCCCGACATCCTTTTGAGACCAGGGATGAGTGCGGACGCAACAATCCTTTCTGGTTTAAAGAAAAATGTTTTACGAGTGTCAGAGCTGGCAATTTACACGGACGGGAAAAATAAATATGTTAAAGCACTTTTGCCCGGCCTCGATAAAGCTGCCTCAAATAAGTCTACACAAATTACGGAGGTACAAACAGGTATTTCGGATGGAGAATTTGTAGAAATTCTAGGGGGTTTGCAAGAAGGACAGGTGGTTGTTGCATCTGCGGAATAACACTATGGAAAAAATGCACAATGAAGACACCGTGCGCAAAGTAGAACGGCGAGATCCTGTGTGTGGTATGGACCTATCGGAGTACTTGGAATTTGTTGAAATAGAAAATCAAGAAAACAAATTTTATTTTTGCAGCGACATTTGTGCAAAGCGTTTTAAGACAAACCCAAAAAAATTTCAGGGAGAGCCGTTAATCCATTTGCATGATGTTTGGAAAGTTTTTGGTAGAGGAGATGTCGCAACCAAGGTATTGCGTGGTATCAATGTTCACATTTGGGGTGGCGATTTTACGGCGATTATTGGGGCAAGCGGCTCTGGGAAAAGCACCCTGCTTAATATGATAGGTTTGCTCGACAACCCTTCCTCCGGTGGGCTATTTTTGGAAGGTAAAGATATCTCCAAAACTACTGACGATGAACGGGCAATTTTGCGATCAAAAAAATTTGGATTTGTGTTTCAGCAATACAACCTTGTTCCCTGGTTGACCGCATATGATAATGCAATTTTGCCACTCATTTTTTCAGGTTCTGATAGCAGGGAAAAAAGAGAAAGCACAAGAAAGCATTTTGAAAATATTGGTCTTGTGGAAAGAATGGACCACCACCCAACAGAACTTTCTGGTGGAGAGCAACAACGCGTAGCTCTGCTTAGAGCGCTTGCCAACGATCCAGAAATAATTATTGGTGACGAGCCGACGGGGAATCTTGATTCAACAACAGGCAATAAAATTTTAGAAATGCTTATTGACTTTAATAAAAGAGAGGGAAAGACGCTTATTATTGTGACCCATGATGCAGACATTGCTGAACGAGCTGATCAAATCATTACACTAAAGGACGGTAAAACAATCCCTGGCCATTTGTATCACAGGAAAATATATACTGAATAATATGTTTAAGGAATTTTTTCTACTGACGTTAAAAGGAATTCGCTATCGGCCGCTTCGTAGCTGGCTTACGATTATGGGCATTGTCATCGGCATAATGCTTGTAGTTATTATTTTGGCACTGAGCAGTGGCGTCAAGGGCGCGATTAATAAACAATTGCAAATGTTCGGGAGTGATTTGCTCATAATTTTACCGGGGAAAGAAACAAATATACTTACGGGATTCATAGGTGGGCAAAAATTTAAATATAGTGATGCAATGGACTTGGAAAACATTCCTGGCGTTAGAATGTCAGTTCCTTTTGATGTGGGTACGCTCAGTGTTGAGTTTGAAGGTGAAAAAAAAGCACTGCTCATTCACTCGTCACCCTGGAATCGCCTTCGCCCTGTACTTGAAGAGTCAGTCGGTGCAAAAATGGACAAGGGTGTTTGGCCGACGGATGAGGACGCTAATGAAGTTGTACTTGGGTATTTGGTGGGCAATAGTGTATTTAGAAATAAAGTACAGATTGGCGACGAAATAATTGTTCAATCAAAGAGGATGCGCGTTGCTGGCATATTGCAAAAAATGGGTACTCAAGATGATGATAACTCTTTATACATGTCCTGGAATATGTTCCATTCGATTTCTGGTGCAAAACCAGGAGCGATGACTATCATGGTAAAAGTTCAACCCGCCGATAATATTAACCTTGTTGCACGACAAATTAGATTTCAACTAGAAAAACAAAAAGAGGTTAATGAGTTTACAATTTTAACCCCAGAAAAAACTACGCAGATTGTCGGAAATATTCTTGCCATTGTAGAACTCGTACTCGTTATCATTGCATTTGTCTCGCTTGTCGTCGGCGCCGTTGGTATCATGAATACGATGTATACATCAGTACTCGAGAGAACAAAACAAATTGGTATTATGAAAGCAGTTGGTGCTTCGCGAGACGCGATTATGTCATTGTTTCTCGTAGAGTCTGGAATAATCGGTCTTGTGGGAGGAATTTTGGGAATTATCCTTGGGCTCTTGCTCAGTTATGGTATTGGAGTTACCGCAAGCAGGTTTGGCGTTCCTGGGTTATTTAGTTTTGCAGCAGTTGATTATTTCCAGTTGCTCGTTATCGTTATCCTTACCTTTATTACAGGAATAATTTCGGGGATTCTTCCGGCCAGGCAAGCGAGCCGCATGCAACCATCCGAGGCATTACGTTATGAATAATTAATAAAAATATGAACAAAATAATTGGACTAAAAATTATCCTTGGTGTTTCTATCATTGGCATTTTGTTTTCAGGAGTACTGTCCTATAAAGAATTTTTTGAAAAACAAATAGTTTCTTGCCCTACACTTGGTGCAACGGGGACAATCTTGGGGTACCCTGCTTGTGTCTATGGATTTATAATGTACGCATTTATATTCTTTGTTGCCATTTGGGGGCTAAAAGAAAAATGATATGTTTACGGACAGAAAAGAGGTTGGACAAATGCTTGCTCGCAAACTCGAAAGTTATCGAGGGAAGAATGCCCTTGTTCTCGCACTTCCAAGAGGAGGTGTCGTTGTTGGTTATGAAGTAGCTCATGAGCTGCATCTTCCCCTTGACCTCATTGCTATTCGTAAAATAGGCCACCCTTCTGATCCTGAGTATGCGATCGGTGCCGTTGATGAAAAAATGACGGTATTATTGGACGAGTCAGCAAGTAGTTTAGTTGATGAATCTTGGTTAAATGAAAAAATTTCTCGAGAGAGCAAAGAAGCACATCGGCGCAACAATGGTTATCGTGGAGAAAGGGATCAGCTCAACGTTTTTGGAAAGGTTGTGATTTTGGTTGATGATGGTGTTGCTACAGGAATTACGATGCGTCTAATGGTTAAATTGGTTCGCTTGCTTAACCCCGCAAAGATTATTGTTGCCGTTGGTGCTATCTCTTTAAGCGCGGTATCTGACCTCGAAAAAGAAGGTGCGAATGAAGTGATCACACTCATTCCAGCGAGTGATTTTCGTGGCTCCGTCGGTGCGCACTATTTACACTTTGAACAGGTTGAAGACAAAGAGGTTATAAAATTAATGAAACAG
>JAKANJ010000062.1 GCA_021823825.1 bacterium
CATTGCTGTCGGTATGGCGACAAATATACCACCACATAACTTGGGTGAGCTCGTTGACGCAACCTCCTATCTCATTGATGAACCAGATGCAACCTCAGAAGATCTTCTTAAATTTGTAAAAGGACCGGACTTTCCGACGGGGGGAGTTGTGTTTGGCGAAAAAGATATTCGCCATGCATATTCATCGGGACGCGGACCTGTTGTGGTAAGGGGTGAGGCTGAAATTATTGATGAGAAAAATACAAGCCAAATTATTATCACTTCACTACCATTTCGTGTGAACAAAGCGAACCTTATTATGAAAATTGCGGACCTTGTTCGAGAAAAGAAGTTGGAAGGTATTCGCGGACTTCGTGATGAATCAACAAAAGACATTCGTATCGCCATTGACCTCAAGAGCGGTGCTCACCCACAGGCAGTCCTCAATTATCTCTACAAACACACAGAGTTAGAGGGAGCATTCCACTACAATATGGTCGCACTTGTTGACGGTGTTCCTCAGACGCTATCTTTGAAAGGGATTCTCGCAAATTTTATTAGCCACAGACAAATTGTGGTACGCCGTCGTACAGCATTTGACCTCAGAAAAGCGGAAGAACGCGAGCACATTTTGCTCGGACTCAAGAAAGCGCTTGACCACATAGATCGTGTTATCACGGTTATTCGTGGTTCAAAAGACACCGTGACTGCTCATGCAAATTTGATGAAGGAGTTCAAATTCTCTGAGTTGCAAGCAACTGCAATTCTTGAGATGAAGCTTCAGAAACTCGCAGGTCTTGAGCGCAAAAGCGTTGAGAACGAGCTCAAAGAAAAGCAAGATTTTATCAAGGAGTGTAAGGAACTCTTGGCAAGCGAAAAGAAAATACTTGCAGTCGTGAAATCAGAGCTTGCTCAAATGAAAGAAAAATATGGCGATCCTCGTATGACTCGTGTGGTGAAGCATGGGGCAACCTCTATCTCGCTCGAGGACATGATCCCTGACGAGGAAACAATGCTTGTTTACACGAAAGGCGGATATATTAAACGAACCAATCCTACTGAATATCGCAAACAGGCACGAGGCGGTGTTGGTGTTGTTGACTTAAACACAAAGGATGAGGATTTTATTACCTTGTTTCTTTCTGCGACAACGCACAACGATATGCTGTTTTTTTCGGACAAAGGGAAAGCTTATCAAATAAAAATGTACGATATTCCAGAGGGCAAGCGTGCAACGCGCGGAAAATCAATTATGAATTTTATCGCGCTTTCTGCAGAGGAAAAGGTGACTTCAATATTGTCTATGCCAAAGGCGCTCAAAGATTCTGCACTCTCACTTTTTATGGTAACGAAACAGGGCACAGTCAAAAAAGTTTCTGCAGATAGTTTTAAAGATGTTCGCAGAAACGGTATCATCGCTATTAAACTTGAAGCAGGGGATGAGCTTCTTGCTGCACTCTTTACCGAAAAAGGTGATGATGTCATTTTGACTACTGCAAAAGGTCAGGCTATCCGATTCAAAGAGTCTGATGCTCGTGAAATGGGGCGCGGCGCGGGCGGAGTGCGTGGTATGAAGCTTCGCAAAGGAGATTTTATTGTTGGCGCAGATGTTGTGCAGAAAAACGGCAACACGCCTGAGCTTCTTGTTATGAGTGAGAATGGCTATGGCAAAAAGACTGCAATCAAAGAATATAAAGTACAAAAGCGAGGAGGTTCGGGCATTAAAACAGCAAAAGTAACTCCTAAAATTGGCCAACTTATGGTTGCAAAGGTTGTAACTCCTGCATACGAAGAGCTTGTTGCTATTTCAAAAAAGAGCCAAGTAATTAAGATTGATATAAAGTCAGTGCCAACGTTGAAACGCGACACCCAAGGTGTCCGCATTATGAAGCTTCACCCCGGTGACAGTATTGCTTCACTTTCTTGTTTATAGAACCTTTTAAAGGGGCTAGTCTCTAATTTGGTATTCTGGGTGGTCAGAGTAATTATAATTACCCTAATTTGCAATTAGGGTATAGTATGTCCTAAGGGAGGAATGCACAATGGGCAAAAATAAACCACGCAAGACTGCCTCTGGTAGCAAGGAGAGGTCGCCTGATCGTCCAAACATTATCAAGACAGCAGATTTCCAGTCGGTGAAGGAGGCTGGAAGAGCAGCTCATGCGCAGCTCGCATTCTACAGGAAAATGATGAAGGACAAGCAGAAAAGCAAATGACCATTACCCCTATCCGCATTGTTGCATGACAATGCGGATTTTATTATTGATATCTTTATGATTACGCCATTCCCCAATATACGCCATGGCGTATATTGGGGAATGGGTTCTTCCGCGCGCACTTACCATTTTTGTTTGCTGGAGTTCATGGTCTACGGTATAATATAGAGAACGTATGAATCCTCAAAATTTTACAATCCCTGAAGTAAATATAGCCGCTCTCGGTGTCCATGAAGGGATGGTTGTTGCCGATTTTGGTGCAGGAACGGGGGCGTATACAATTCCACTTGCAGAGAAAGTCGGCGAACGAGGGCATGTGTATGCCATTGAAGTGCAAAAGGAATTTTTAACTAATGTTAAAAATAATGCTGCCGAGAAGGGCTTTAAAAATATCTCTGTAATTTGGGGTGACGTAGAGCGTCTAGGGGGCACAAAAATTAAAAATAAGACTGTTGACGCAGTAATTGTTTCTAACGTTCTCTTCCAAGCAGAGGACAAAAAGGGGCTTATACAGGAAGCAAAACGTATTCTAAAAACCGGCGGAGAGTTGCTTCTCGTGGACTGGAGTGGCTCATTCGACAACTTGGGCCCAATTCCCAAAATGGTTATATCTGAAAACACTGCGCGGGCCATGTTTGAAGCTGAGGGTTTTGTGTTCAAGAAAAAGTTGCCGGCAGGTGATCACCATTATGGCATCGTTTTCTATCAACCTGAGCTGTGACTAATTTAATATAAATAATATCATGGAGCGTTCAAACACTTTTCAAATTGTAATTATCGGTATCTTTGTTGCACTGGTCATTCTTGGCTTCCTTGCATTTTCTGGGCATCTTCCATTGCCAACAGGCAGCCAGGATGTTAACTATGGCACAGTAACTCTGTGGGGGACACTTCCAAAGGCCGCAGTAGACAAAGTAATCGGTGACAATCTAAGCACAGATACACACATTAAAATTACCTACGTAGAAAAGAGCCAGGCGGCTTTTAATTCGGATTTTATTGAAGCGCTTGCAAGCGGTAATGGGCCAGA
>JAKANJ010000063.1 GCA_021823825.1 bacterium
AGAAACCTCTTAAAATGATTGGGACTTACGAAATTCCTGTGGTTATCGGTGAAAAGAGCGCATCATTTATCGTTCAAGTGGAAGGGAAATAAATATGTTCTAGTAAATCAAAAGCCGCCCCGTTAAGGGGCGGCTTTTGATTTACTTTCCTACTCAGACGCCTTCACGCTCGCAACTTTGTGACGTGTCGTTGTGCCGTCAAAGTTTCCTTTTCGCTTTTCGCTAAAAGATACCGTACCTGCTTTGAGTGCCCAAAGAGTGTGGTCACGGCCCATACCTACGTTTGCGCCAGCAAGAATTTTAGTCCCTCGTTGGCGTACGATAATTGAGCCTGCTTTTGCGGCTTGCCCGTCATAGAGCTTGGTTCCGAGGTACTTTGCCTTGGAATCTGTTAGGTTTTTTGCGGATCCGCCCGCTGCTTTATGTGCCATAGTGTTAAAATATGTGTATAATTGACTTACTAATACAGTGACAATGAGTATAGAAGATTTCAAAGGAAAAATCAAGGGTTTGGCTCAATTCAAGCCAATAAACCTGCCCCCTCTGGCAAATGACCTATTTATAGGGCTTATTTTAGTACTCGTTGCTATTGGGGCGTTTGGACTGGGTAGGTTGTCTAAAATTGAGGGTTCGAAGGTTCCAATTCGTATTGAAAATGCACCACAAGCGTCAGCCTCAGTAGTTCCAGAGCCACCTCAGGTACTGGAGAATCAGTCTGCATCCGCGTATGGGGCCGAAGGTGGAAATAAAAACATCGTTGCCTCAAAATCAGGAACAAAGTACTACTACACGTGGTGCGGTGGCGTTCAAAAAATTTCAATCGCAAATCGTATCTATTTCTCATCACAACAGGATGCAAAAGCAGCAGGGTATACGCCATCATCAACCTGTAAGGGCCTATAGGTCTGCGAGCGTATCCAACCTGTGATATACTTAGCTGACTATGATTGTAGCTGATATTGAAGCATCTGGACTTGATCCGCACAAACACTCAATTCTAAGTATTGGAGCCATTGAACTTGAACACCCCGAGCGGCAATTTTATGGTGAGTGTCGCATCTGGGAAGGTGCGAGTATCATGCCAGACGCTATCGCCGTTAATGGTTTTACTGAGGCTGAGTGTCGCGACCCAAAGAAACAATCCCTACAAGAGTTGATGATAAATTTTTTCCACTGGACTGAACAGTGCGAAGATAAAACTCTTGCTGGACAAAATGTATCATTTGATAGAGATTTTTTGAATGACTCATTTTCTCGTTCAAGTATGAGCTGGCATTTTTCATACCGAACACTTGATCTTCACTCAATGGCATATATGGATGCTATTAAACGCAACCTTCCCATTGCACATAAAAACGAACGTTCCGATTTGAGTCTTGATACAATTTTAAAATATGTTGGTTTGCCAGAAGAACCAAAACCGCACCATGCGCTTAATGGTGCAAAATACGAAGCAGAAGCATTTTTCAGAATATTATACGGAAAAAACTTATTACCAGAATTTGCAGAATTTCCGATTATTCATTCGTAACCTCTGCTCTACTAAAGGCGATCGATACGGCACGCGCTCGGCATTTTACCTTCAAAAATTATGATAAAATGGGGAAATGACCAGTAAACCTCCCAAACTAGGCAAAAGAGAGATTAGGGCCTTCCAGGCTCAAATTTGGGCCTTTTATGCACACTCTGGGCGTAAATTACCATGGAGAAACACCAAGAATCCCTATAAAATCCTGGTTTCAGAGATTATGCTCCAGCAGACCCAGGTTTCAAGGGTTTTAGAGAAATATCCAGAATTTCTTAAAATATTCCCGGATGTCGATGCGCTTGCAAAAGCACCGCTTTCTCTCGTTCTTCATACGTGGCAGGGAATGGGATACAACCGTCGCGCTAAATATCTACACGATACTGCGCAATCAATTATAAATGAACACGGAGGCCACATTCCCAAGACCGTGAGCCTACTTCTCAAGCTCCCAGGAATCGGAAATTATACCGCACGAGCTGTTGTGACCTTTGCCTACAACAAGGCTGAAATATTCATAGAAACAAATATTCGTCGCGTGTACATTCACCATTTTTTTGGGAAAAAAGAAGATGTGACTGATAAAGAAATCCTACTGCTTATCCAACAAACCATTGACGCAGACAATCCGAGAGAATGGTATTATGCACTTATGGATTATGGATCCTTCCTGCCAAAAGCAAAACATAACAATGCAAACCTGCAAAGCAAACACTACACAAAGCAAAGTACTTTTAAGGGATCCCTTCGCGAATTGCGCGGAGTGATTATACGAACATTAGATAAATCACCAAGTACATTACGAGCAATTAAAAGCGTTTGTAAAAATAACCCGAGAACTCAAGAAGCAATTGCTCGACTGCTTAAGGAGAAACTCATACAATATGAAAATGGTAAATACAGACTTGCCTAAAATATTTAACATTCTCAAGAAACTTTTTCCTGAGCCTAAATGTGCGCTACACTATCGCACGTCATGGCAACTGGTTGTTGCGGTCATTTTATCAGCCCAATGTACCGATAAAAAAGTAAATGAGGTCACGCCGCACCTTTTTAAGAAATATCCAAATCTTGATGCCTATGTTCAGGCAAAGCCTGCTGAGTTTGAACAGGATATCTACTCAACTGGTTTTTATAGAGCAAAAACGAGAAATATTCTTGCTGCTGCAAAATTCATTAAACATACATATAAAGGGAAAATACCAAAAACGATAGGGGAGATGATCGCCATTCCTGGCGTCGGGCGCAAAACGGCAAATGTTGTTCTTGGTGAACTCTACGGCACCGCTGAGGGCATCGCTGTAGATACTCATGTCATTCGTCTTGCAAAGTTACTTGGCCTCACCACCCATACGGATGCAGCAAAAATAGAACAAGACCTCATGAAGATAGTGCCAAAGAAAGAGTGGGTTCACATCTCGCACTATCTTATTATGTATGGAAGAAAATATTGTCCAGCTACAAAACATGACCATACAAATTGCCCTCTCGCGCAATTTTATTCCAAGCAGTAGAATATCTGTATGATTCAACAAGCATCTACACGATTTATGATATCGAGCTCTGCATTTGAAATGAACGGAATGATTCCTGAACGTTTTACTTGTGATGGTGCGAATATTCCACCAAAGCTTATTTTTACAAATGTTCCAGATGGAACCGTCAGTTTAGCGCTTATCATGGAGGACATTGATGTT
>JAKANJ010000008.1 GCA_021823825.1 bacterium
AATTGTGTAGGGGGCACCACTTCGCTCGGCAATTGCGAGTTGCTGTGCGAGGCCGTCTTTTGATAAAGATTGGGCAATTGGTACATGTGCTTTTCGAAGAATTTCAATAATAGCAAAACTCTTAAGTTTTGCCTCCGAACCAAGCTGGATAAAGTAAACTTTTGGTTTTTTTAGAATGCGAGGATCGAGCGGTTTATGTTTCGGTGACATGATCACACGATCAACGCCGATCCCACATCCGACTGCAGGAACGTCTTTTTTACTGCCAAGTGCTTTTGCAAGATAGTCATAACGTCCGCCGCCACCCAAAGAAAGGGGAGCGACTTCTTCGCCTGTTGGTGATTTTTCAGTATCAAGATCAAGAACTTCAAACACCGTTCTTGTGTAATAGTCGAGACCTCGTACAAGATTGTTGTTGATACGGTAGGGGATGTTCATCGCTTCAAGATACTCGATGACCTCTTTAAAGTGGTGACGACAGTCGTTGCAGAGTGAAGAAATTGATGTTGGAGCATCTACCTTAAGTTCTTGGCAGTGTGCATTTTTGCAATCAAGGAGACGAAGAGGGTTTGTCTTAAGACGCTCCTGACAGTCAACACAAAGTTCAGAAGAATGTTTTTTGTAGTACGCAACAAGTGAGCGCATATAGCTGCCTCGGCATGTTTTGTCTCCAATGCTGTTTATTTCAACTACAAGATTTTTGAATCCTGCTTCTTCCAAAATGAGAGTCATGGTGCGGATGATAAGCGCATCGGCAATACTTTTAGGGGTGCCTAAGATCTCAAGACCAAATTGGTGGAACTCACGCAATCGCCCTCTCTGTGGATTTTCGTGACGGAAATAGGGACCGTAGTTATAGAACATCACGGGTTGAGGCATTGTTTGCATCCCGTTTTCAATATAGGAGCGCATAATTGCTGCAGTTCCTTCTGGGCGCATAACGAGGTGGTCACCACCCTTTGTTTTGAGGGTGTACATTTCCTTGTCGCGGATATCGGTGCCAACGCCGAGGCTTGAAGTAAAAACTGCTTCTCGTTCCAAAATCGGTGTTTCGATGGGGCCAAACCCGTAGTAGCCAGCTATCTCAGAGGCTTTCTCAAAAAATCCCTGAAATGCAAAATATTCTTTTCCGATGAGGTCGCGCATTCCTTTTGGGCTTGCAATGTCATCTTCATTTACTTTTTTAATTTTTTCAGGTTTCATCGTAATTATTATGATTGTCTAAATTGACCCGGCAGCACGCTGATGCTGTTGACAGGGAGAAGGCGGAGAAAGGCTTTTCCAATAATAAGGTTTCGTGCTACTGGCCCCCATGCTCGGGAATCAAAGCTCCCGGCACGATTGTCTCCCATTACGAAGTATTGGTCTGCACCGAGAGTACTACTCGAAGCTTGGTCGCTTGGGTATACCACATAGGGTTCATTGAGCGCTACCGAGTTACCGTCCTTGTCTTTTATAGAAACGTGGCCTGTTGTATCAATATTTACTGTTTCACCTGGCAATCCAATAACGCGTTTGATGAAATATTGGCTAGGGTTCTTTGGATATTTAAAAACAATAACATCGCCGCGTGCTGGATTTCCAATATTGTATGAAAGCTCATCAACAATGAGATATTGCCCGTTTTGGAATGTCGGGTCCATCGATGACCCAGATACGATAAAAGGTTGCGCAACAAAAATTCGAATTGGGATAACAATAGCAAATGCAATGAGTAAGAATCTGACAGTTTCCCAGGCTTCTTGGCGGAATGAATTCTTTTTAAGGGGAACAATTGGTTTAGTTTCTTCTGGCATAAATAAGATTCTCCCATAATAGAATACATAGTGACTTGCTGCAATAGCGAAACGCGTGGTGTAATGAGAGTATGGGTTAATCAAAACCCTCTTTCGGTGTACGATATACAGTACTATGCAGTATGTAATTGTTGGTCTTGGCAATCCTGGTGAAGAATACGCGCTAACTCGTCACAACACGGGGCGCATGATCGTAGAAGCATTTCGCAAAAAAAATGATTTTCCAGAGTGGAATCGTGATATGGGTTTGAAAGCGCTTGTATCAAAAGGTTCGTATGGAAAAGACAAAGTTACATTGCTTGCACCAGATAATTTTATGAACGTGTCGGGGAAGAGTGTTGCTCCGCTCATTAAAAATGCAAAAGACGCGGAGCGCACTATTGTGGTGTACGACGATCTGGACCTTCCCCTTGGTTCAATGAAGATTTCTTTTAACAGGAGCTCTGGTGGACACAAAGGCCTCGAGTCAATCATCAAAGCACTTAAGACTCCTGCTTTTGCTCGATTGCGCATCGGCGTGAGTCCTGTAACACCAAGTGGGAAAATAAAAAAGCCAAAAGGGGAACAAGCAATACTCGATTTTATAATCGGCGAGAGTAAAAAACCAGAACAAGAAATCATGAAAAAGATTTCTAAAAAGGGTGCAGACGCGCTTGCGCTCATTCTTGATGAGGGTCGTGAAATTGCGACTGGAAAAGTAAACTAAAATAAAAGACGCTCAGCATAAAAAGCAGTTGAGCGTCTTCCTTTTACAGGTCTAAAAATTTTATGTATCCGGAGTTTTTGAGGTTTCCTCGCGCAAAAATTTGCTTTGACAGATAGAACATTGCAAATGAACGAGCTGATGTGCCTCGTCTTTGTCAATGTACTTGATTGTACCGACGATGCAGACGGGGCATGGCGTACCGTGGAATAATTGTTGAACATTTACTTCAGCGTCAAAAACTGCAAGATATTGGTTAAACTCCTCTGGTTCAATTCCAATCTCGCGTGCAAGTAGCTCGGGTCTGAGTTGCCGCAAGGCGAATTTTGTGAGAAGAAAAGAAATTTTTCCAACACGCGCTTTTGAAATCCTTGGCGAATTTTCATCATTCCGTAGCACCGTAGCTCCTCCATATAATCTTTATAAACGGTAGCATGCGGAGAGAGGGAAGACAACAACGATATTTTATATTAAAAAAACGCCCAACATCACGAATGATGTTGGGCGCCGTTGATGGGTGGCCTTACTAGCCGAGGCGGACCTTCCGCCTGCAAGCGGAGCAGATGCCACGGCCTTCGCCCTTGCTCTCCAGCACGCCTGTCGTGCAGGAGGGGCAATGATCGCCGATGCGGTACTTCTGTTCTTTCCTCCTGTCCTCGAGGATGCCGCTCATCCTCGCTTGTCGGCCGGTCATCGTGGCGCTGCCGCTGTCGTTCTTCGTTGACATGAAACTTTCCTTTCTGGAAATACCACAAGCCTTGTGGCGAGGACGTCCCTTGTTTGGAACGTAGTGCTATTATATAACATGACTATGGTAAATGTCAATAGTCTAGAGATAATCATAAACGCCCAACACTATGCGGTATTGGGCGTTTATCGCTGCTTTTTTGCACTGCTTGAAAGAACATTCATGTAGCTTAAAAATTCTTCTGTTGTGATACCAATCAATTCTGCAATCCGTGCCGGTTCAAGATTATGGATGTTGCGTTGTTCAAGGGTGAGCATCATGACGAGAAATGAAATTTCTCCTACACGCGCACTGGACATGGGAGCAACTACGACATTTTTCATCGTAAGATTTTCGAATCCGCGCTTGCCTTTTTCTTCGCTGTTGGGAAAATTTTTTCCACAGCCACTGCAGTGGATTCCGTGTTCTATCGGACCGCCAACCTTTTTTGATTTAATGTACCACCAGTACAAGTTCGTTCCGCCACAAATAGGGCAGGACGTTTTGACTGAACATTTTCTTCGCATTGCTCGTCCCTCCCATAATGGGCCACAAACCCGATGGCGCGGGAGATTTTCAGGAGCGGAAATCTGAGTGAAAGCTAGCACGTAAACACTAAAATATCAAACAACAAAAAAGCGCTTTCGTCACAAATGACAAAAGCGCTTTGAATTGATTGAAATACTTTCATCTGTCGTCATCAATGGCTTCCAAATACTCAGCAAGCTCTTCTCCGGAGATACTGAGTGCTTTGGGGAGATTCTCTATTTCAGCGATGATGATATTTCTACCATTACGAAGACCGAGTTGTACAATCATCGTAGAAATTTGCCCAATGCGCTCTTTGCTCATTTGGTTTATCCTGGAGAAATCCTGGTTCTCTCTGTCGCTGCTCGGGGGCATTGATACCTCTCTTTTGCTGTGCCCAAATTTTTGGGCGAAGTTATTGGTAATTGTACACTTCATTCAGAAAAGCGTGCGCTTCACAATTGGAACATCCGAGCTCTGCTGCGAGGAGTGCTGCTTCTAGAGCGAGCTCGCTCTGAGTGGGGCGTCTTCCTTCCTGGAGCGTCTTTTCCAAAATAATTTTCTTTGCGTAAAGCAAGGCTACTTGCTCTATGCGTTCGTCACAAGGCAAGGGAGAAATTACCTCTAAATTTGCGATGGTCCTTAGATGAGAAGATTTTTCTTTTCTTCCAATCTCTCGGCGTTCTTCAGACGTGAAAATTTTCCGGCACTTTCTGCACTGCGCACCAAAACTGTCGTTCTCTCTACAGTTATCAAGAGAAGAGAAAAACCAATATTCAATCGTGCCACCACATTTAGGGCAAGGTGTTTTGTATTCACCCCATTCGGTCATACGTGCTCCTTGTCAGATGGGTCGCTTGGCAATGAACTCCCGAAATCTGAAATCTGGTAAAACGCTAGCATTCAAGAAGCAAATAAGCAATGCCTCTCCAAATATAATAAGTGCCCAAGCTTTTAGAAGCTTGGGCAACTTTGGTCATGTATTTTTTCATCGGTTCGGAAATTCTTCATTGCAATGCGGACAATGGAGATTTCCACTCAGGTCAAATATCCCGTTTTCCGCGTAAAACTCAAGCTTATCCTTACCGCAAGCGGGGCAGGGCATACCGGCGATCAATTTCGTTTGTTTATCTTCACGAAACCTCCTTGAAGCTTCTTCAAGGAGTGCGCTTAAATCTATTTCTTCTGAAAAATCCCTCTTGAGTTCTGCCATTTTCGCAGGGGCAATGATGTCCAGGAATTCAAAGAACTCTTCGTCTGAAAAACCAGCAGGAAGATCAAACTCCTGAATCTCACCTGCGTCAACGGCAAAAAGGAGTTTCAGAAAAACAAGGGCAAGCTCCTCCGCGCGCCTCTGTGTCATGGGGTGTCCAGTGGACATGGCGACTCCTTTCCGTACAAGAGTGGTTGCTGGTGGACAATGAATCTCTTCGAACGCTATCATGATTGAGTGGCGATGGCAACTGTTGTTTGCTGGTATAACAAAAAGCGCCGCGAGGTATTACCATCGCGGCGCTTTTTGTGATCGTTTCTGGCTATTTATTACCTTCAGTAAACGAAAGCGTCATCTTCTGATCTTTTGCATCAAAGAGCGTGATAACAAATGAGTAGGTTCGTCCAAGCTCAAGTGCTTCTCGTAACTTTTCCTCTGATCCGAATTCAGAAACATGAACGAGTCCTGCAATGCCTTCTTCTAGGGAGACCAGTGCTCCGTAGTGATTGAACTTAATGACAATTCCTTTTACGGTGTCACCTTTTTTGTAGCGTTTCTCTGCATCTTTCCAAGGATTTTCCTTGAGCGCTTTGATTGAAAGAGAAATCTTGCCGTCCTTAATTTCAATAACTTTTACGCGCACTTTCCCGCCAAGCTTGAAGAGCTCACGGGGGTCATCAACAAGTCCCCAACCAATTTCTGAAATGTGTACAAGACCTTCAATCCCATCTTCAAGTTTTACGAAGACACCAAAATCAACAAGTCCTGAAATGGTACCATCGAGCTCGTCGCCGACTGAGTATTTTCCAGAAACCTCGCGCTTTTCTTTAACACCCTGCTCCTTTTCGGAGAAGATGAGCTTGCCTTCTTTTGGTGAAGCAGAAATAACTGTTACTGCGATGCGCTTACCGATGAGTTTCTTGAGTTCAACAAGAATTTTATCCTTGTCTCCATCCTCAATGCGAGGGTAGTGTTCTGATTTCAATTGTGAAGCAGGGAGGAAACCGGCAATACCTTGCCACTCAATGATGAGTCCTCCTTTGTTTGCATCTTTAACAAGAAGCTCGTACGCTTTCTTTGCTTTAATTGCTTCTTCTGCCTCGCTCCAAATAATCGCTTGGCGTGCTTCCTTGAGGGAAAGCTCAATGTATCCATCCTCGTTTCCCGCGTCAACAACCTTCGCTGTAATCGTATCACCGATATTTAATTTTTTGATGACATCACGGGCGTTGATGAACTCGCGGCCATAGATGATTCCGGTACCAAATGGTGCAAGGTTGATGTACACACATGATTTTGCAACACTGATAACAGGGCCCTCAACAAGCGAGTCAACCTCTGGAGGATTTTTGACATCCTGCATGAGTGTCGACATAAATGATGTGGGGACAGCTTCTTCGATTTTTTCTGTTTTTGGCATGATATTAAAAAACCCGTGTACCCCTACACATAAAGCGTGTAGCAGGGACAAGCGGGGAAACGAGCCTGGGTCTTTGCGGAACGGACGTTGAAGAATCGCAAAGGGTTACCGTGGCTCGTGACTTGCTTTTAACGCATACAATATATAGTAATAGCAGAGGAAAAGCAAGCAGGGTGGTCTATAGATTGTGAAAAAGAAAAAAGCCCGAGATGTTTCCATCTCGGGCCGCAACGTGCATCTCCTCAGGTAATCCTGTCGTCCCCACACATGTGGCGGCCGCCCTTTCCTTTGCCACGCCCTGGTGGGTCCGGTGGTTGAAAGGGAGAGACTTTCCCAAGTTACACGTCACTGGCGCTTCGCTGGCTTTGGGGGCGATGACAGCGGCGCTATTAGATACAGTATACCAGATTTCAATTTTTTGTCAATTACTTTGACCCCCATCTACGCTATAGCGTAGATGAAGGGTGGGGGAATTTAGGCATTAATAAAAAAGCGGGGAATCTTTCGATTCCCCGCCGCGGTAGTGCTTTGAGCATGCTGCCCCTGGGCTCCTGTGGTTCGAGGGTGTTGTATCTCCGCTCGTATCTGAAGAGTCAGGGTGGGCTCTCCGCCTACTTACCGCGCTTACGCCGTGGTCGGCTGTTGTCCAGAATCGCTATCGTTGCGACTTGCGGACCACCTGCGCTTTCTCTGTCTGCCACTATAGCAGATATACAGAATTTGTCAACACCTTAGCTCAATCTACGCTATAGCGTAGATTGAGCTAAGGTGGATAATCTTCAAAAGAAAAAAGTCGAGGATGTTTCCATCCTCGACTCCGGGACCGCGAATATTGAGCTTACCAACCATGTCCCATCTTTTCGGATGAGGCCCTTCCTGTTTCAGAAGTAGGGTTGAGTTGTGCTCTCACGCGCGTCGCTTGCGCACACATACTACGTGGGTCACAGGTAGTGACCTCAGCGCCATCGGATAAAGTATGACAAACCAGCGGGAAACTGCAATCATTTTCAACTCTGCAAGAAATCTGCTACACTATAGTATATGATCGTTACGTATTACGGAAAACAATTTTTTAAGATTCAGTTAGGAGACCGCACGATTGCGTATAACCCAATTGGTAAGGACTCAAAATATAAAGGGTCTCGATTTGGTGCGGATATTGTCTTGTCTTCACTGCGCCACCCAGATTTTAACGGTGCTGATCAGTGTGCATACGGGGACCGCGAGCCCTTTGTCATTACAGGCCCAGGAGAATATGAAGTTGGTGGAATTTTCATCAAAGGTTTTAGTGTACCGACTACGTATGCTGGTGAGAAAAAAATTAACACCGTCTATTCAATGGTCTTTGAGGGGATAAATCTCTGCCTCCTTGGCTCACTGCCATCACCGGACTCACTTTCAAATGAAGTAAAGGAAGGGCTCGGTGAGATTGATGTTTTGTTTGCGCCTATTTGCGGAGGTGACACGCTGACAGCTGGCGGTGCATATAAACTAACGCTTGCACTTGAGGCAAAAGTGGTGATACCTATGGACTATGATGGAGATAAAAAAATTCTAGAAGCACTAATTAAAGAAAGTGGTGAAAATACCGAAACCGTGGACAAGTTTACGTTTAAAAAGAAAGACCTCGAAGGTAAAGAGGGAAGTGTTGTCATTGTAAACCCCGCATAAATTATTCAGAGAAATTTTGTTCAATTTAATTTAAATATTTTATGCTCGAAAAATTACGAGCGAAATCTGAACGCGCAAAAAAGATTATTTCACTTGGATTTACTCTTGCTGTCTTTAGCGGCATTCTTTTTGTGTGGATATCTTCGTGGGGTGCTCAGTCTCAAAGTGAGGAAATTCAGAGAAAGGCGGAATCGCCGTTGGCAAGCTTCTCTTCAATGTGGGACGGACTTGTCATGGACGTGAAAGATATAATTTCTGGAACTCCTTCTTTTACTACAAATAATACAACGCCCTCAACGACTACACAGTCTCTCGTTGCAACCACAACAAATGACTTTGATATCTCTGGCGTTGTGGTAATTGACCCCTCTGAAAGCACTACGACAGTGACGAGTCCTTCATCTCCAGCTTCAAAATAAATTTTCAAATTTATTTTAGTTTTGCCCTTTGTGCAAAAATGTTATTATACATATAATAACAGATTATGATCTTTGCGCGTAAACTATTTTTGCCACATCTACTCGTAGTAACTATCTTGGCATTTGGAATACTGCCTATGGTTGTTGCTGCTTCTACAACTGACGGCACCATAGATAGTACGTATAAATATGCAGAAGGCTTGAATGCAAATGTTGGGAAAATTAATTTTGGACTTACTGCGGGGAACGTGCATCTTACCGATACGCTCCTTACGGGATACGCTTGGAGTGAAACATCTGGATGGATCAATCTGTCACCTACAAATGGTGGTGTGACAAACAACGCCGAAGGCGTGCTTTCGGGATACGCATGGGGTGAAAACACTGGATGGATTAATTTTGCGCCAACACAAGGAGGAGTGACTGTTGATACGCTCGGCGTTTTTCACGGATACGCGTGGAGTCAAAATCTTGGATGGATATCGTTTAATTGCGCAAATAATAATTCTTGTGCAACAGACGATTTTAAAGTTCAAACAGATTGGCGTCCATTGAGTACACGCACTACTACAGTGACGCCAAGTCCAAGTACGACAAGCACGGGCGGAGGTAGTGGTTCGACCGTTGCGGGGGTCCCTGTCATCAACGCTCCATCAGTTCAGACGATTGCCGCTTCTTCTATCACGACAACCTCTGCTGCGCTTAACGGGTATCTCAATCCAAATGGCAGCACGGACACGGTTCGCTGGTTTGAATGGGGAACATCGCCACTTAATTTAGATAAACAAACAACCCATTATAGTCATGGCACACTTGCTGATGGATTCTCAGATACGATTTCTGGGCTCGTAAGTGACACGCCGTACTATTTCCGCGCAGTTGCTCAAAATTCGTATGGGACTGTTGCGGGGTACGTGTTAAGTTTTACAATCCCTGGTCCCGCCACTGTTGTGCCAATAGTAACACCAATACAACCACCAGTTGTTGTGCCTCCTACACCGCCACCAACCACTTCGCCTATTCCAGGATCAACAACACTGCCACCTTCGTCTGGTACTGCTCCAGGAACAGTGAGTGGTGGGACGAGTGGAGCAGTGAGTGGTGGCACTACGGGAGGTGGTGGGGGTGGTGCCGCACCCTCAGTATTCCAGAGTGCCGCACCGATTTTGAAACAAGTTTTTGTGTTATCGTCGACGACTGCTGCTGCAATCCAGCATACTATTAATACTAGCGTTGTTTTAACGGTAAAAATTGTTGCTAATGCAAAAAAGCATATTGTTAATTTTACCAACACCCCCGTTGGGTCAGTCACTACAAAGACGGTAACTACTGCAGGGGTCGTTGGCGGCGGAGCTGTTGCGGTTGCAACTGTTGCTGGGAATGCTGTCTCCTTGTCCGATTTTTCATTCATGGCTATTAGGCTTTGGAGCCTCTTCCTCATCGCCCTGGGGTTGAGGAAGCGACGTGTTCCCTGGGGTACTGTGTATGACAGCGTTACGAAACAGCCACTTGATCCAGCGTACGTGATCCTGGCTGATCCATCAGAAAAAGAAGCGGGAACTGCCATAACGGATCTTGACGGACGATTTGGGTTTCTTGTTCCGCCTGGCTCGTACCACCTTGTTGCGAATAAAACAAACTACAGTTTCCCTTCAAAGAAACTTGCGGGCAAAACCAATGATGAGTTGTACGACAATCTCTACTTTGGTGGCGATCTTGTTCTTGGTGCAAATGATGTTATTACAAAAAATATTCCGATGGACCCCGAAGCTTTTGATTGGAATGAATTTGCGAAACGAGACAAGAAGTTGATGATGTTTTATTCACGCAACGCGCGAATCTTTACCGCAGTTTCAACAATACTCTTTTATGTAGGTCTTGTTTCCGCAACTGTCCTTTTCCTTGCGCGTCCTGATAATTTTAATCTCGCAATAATTGTGCTTTACGCGGTTTTATTTATTTTGCGTCTTTTTGGCCTAAAGCCAAAATCCTACGGTACTATTGTTGATGCCACGACAAAAGAGCCACTTTCTTTTGCAATCGTGCGTATTTTCCAGAAGGGTAGTGATCGAGAGATGTTCCATCGCGTCACGGATCAATATGGTCGCTACTATAGTCTTCTTGCTAAGGGAGAATACTATGTGACTATTGAACGTAAAAATGCAGATGGCACATATACGCCCGTCCTGACTTCTGATACAATTAATGCAAAGAAAGGCATCATAAATAAGAACTTTCGAATTAGCTAAACTATGTCTCGTCGTATGACAATTATTATTGGAGACAAAATAAAAGAGCACGACTTTGACGTTTTTGGATCCGAGCTTCCTTCAAGAAAACGTAAATTTTTTGCTGTTCTGTCCGCACTGATATTTTCTTTCGCTTTCACCACCACAGTCTTCGCCGCACCGCCAACGAGCCCCTACGCACCAGGTGAAACACTTAACCCTACTTGCGGTCCAACCGATACAAACTGTACGGTTGAACAAATTGCAATAAACCCTATCACGCTAAACTATGGTATCGGCACTTCTTCTCCCTATGCAAAATTGGGAATTTGGGGAAATGGTACGGGAACTGGTAAAACATTTGAAGTTGCAAACAATGCATCCACAACGCTCTTTTCAATACTTGATAACGGTCTTTCTTATTTCCTCGGTAATCTCGGTATTGGAACAACGAGTCCTTCACAAGCACTCTCGGTGAATGGTCTTGTGTACTCCACCGGTGGCTACAAGTTTGGTGATGGAACAGTGCAGACAACGGCGGCGACGGGGGGAGGAACTGTTGACGCTGGTGCAGCGGGCGACTTTCCTTATTATGCTGGCACGGGAAGCACTCTTACCGCAACGTCTACACTTTTTCTTTCTCCGAGTGGAAACATTGGTATTTCAGAGGGGAATCCATCTCTTGCAAAGTTGCAAGTACAGGGAGACATCTATACTACTGCCGGTCTCGGCTTTTACGTTCCAGGAGAAAGTGGTGCACGAAATGCGTTCTATCGTGGAGGTACTGATTTTCAAATTTTGCGAAATTACAATCAGGAATACACGGTTGAACAAATTTGGTCGCCTCCTGGACCTTTAACAAACCAACTAGAAGCTACGCTTGCTCTTGTTCGAGGTGACGAACCGAACCAGGAGTATCTTGACCTTTATAACAATGGTTACACTACAGAAACACAATTTGGTATTAGAATTCAAAAAAGAGGGACTGGCGTATACAGAGATTTTGTGTTTGACCAATATGATGGTGTGACAAAAACACCGCTAATGATTATTAAGGCAAATACGAATGTTGGTATCGGCACGACGACACCACAACAAAAGTTGGACGTTGCTGGAAATATCAATGTGTCTGACGGCTCTTCGTATATGTACAATGAGTCGAGCGTTCTCACGGCATCTACTACGCTCAATAACTATTTTTTTGGAGGTTCGGGGAATTTGGCGATAACAGGAACGAACAACACAGGATCTGGATACCAATCGCTTTTGTCAAACACGACCGGTTTTAGCAACACGGCGAACGGCGTCTATTCGTTGGATGCCAATACTACCGGTTTTGAAAATACTGCAATGGGATACACCGCACTCCGGTTCAACACCTCTGGTTTTGACAATGTTGCGGTCGGTACAGAAGCTCTTTTTACTAACACTACGGGCTTCAACAACACGGCAAGTGGACGAAAGGCTCTTCTTTTTAATACTTCTGGATCCAATAACACCGCAAGCGGTATGAATGCACTGGCTTTCAACTCGACGGGGAATAACAATACGGCGAATGGAGTTGAAGCACTTTACAGCAACACTACGGGTTACGAGAATACTTCAAATGGGTATCAGTCACTCTACTTTAATACTACCGGTTTTGATAATGCGGCAAATGGGCAGCAGGCACTCTATAGCAATACGACAGGATATGAAAATGCGGCAAACGGTTTTTATGCACTTAAGTCAAATACCGTTGGATATGACAACTCAGCAAATGGTGCGTATGCCCTTACAGCAAATACGACGGGCTATAGCAACACAGGAAGTGGAGCATACGCGCTTAATTCCAACAGCACAGGTACGTCAACGACTGCACTCGGATACTACGCAGGGGCTTCAAACACTACTGGTAGCGAAAATACCTTTATTGGTATGAACGCTGGTTACACTGATGGGACGGTGACGACACCAAATAATTTATTCAATGCAACCGCAATTGGTTACAACGCGCAAACTACTGCGAACAATTCACTTATCCTCGGGGGAACGGGGGCTTACGCAGTAAATGTTGGGATCGGGACGACCACCCCCTCAACTACTTTTACGGTTGTTGGCTCTGCTTGTGTGGCAGCAGGGGGAAGAGGTCCCTGCTCGACAACTCCTGGGACTATCACTGCAGCAACATTCAATACCGCATCCGTCGACCTCGCAGAACGCTACAACACCGATGACTCAACGTTGGCACCAGGAGAAATTACGATGCTTGATCCAAACAAGTCATTGTCCGTGATGCGCGCATCAAAAGATAAAGATGCAACGATCTTTGGCGTTGTCTCCACAGAGCCAGGCGTTGTACTTGGTTCACACAACACACCGAACGAAGCATCCACCACGGTACCTATTGCACTCTCTGGTCGTGTGCCTCTCAAGGTAGTGAGCGAGGGAGGGGTCATTCAGATCGGTGACAAGCTTACGCTTTCATCTACTCCAGGTGCCGCAATGAAAGCAAGCGGAAATACTGCAATCATTGGAACTGCTCTTGAAAATTTCTCTGGTGCACAAGGAACTATTCTTGCATTCGTAAACATTGTTGGTGCAAAGCTAGACAAGGCAGTCACTTCAGGAACTATCGGCGATGGACAGTCTTCCTTCTGGGGTCTTGATCAAACATCAGGTCGTCTCAAATATATTGCCGGTCTTGATCTCAATGACTTTGATATGATCAATGTAAAAGCAATTCGTGGTTCTGCAAACAAGTGGAGCATTGATGCATTTGGGAATATGATTGTGGGACAGATTACTGCAAACAAACTCTGTATTGGTACGACGTGTATAGATGAGAATGATCTCAAACAAATTCTTGGAAAAGGAGGAGTAATAACTACTGCGACTACTCCAAATGATAGTCCTGTTGTTACAACAAAGGTGGTTGCAACTTCAACCGATGATATCTTGCAAAATGCAACAACAACCGAGGCTTCCACGCCAAGCTTCTCTGGTGCTCTTACTGCGTCGTCAACAAATGAATTACTTAACGCTCCTACTGTCCCGTTATCAACATCTACAGTGGAAGTGCCGCCACCTGAAACGCCTGTCGTGGCTTCTACGACTTCAACAACACTATAAGTCCATTTCTACGAGAGAGATGATCATTATCCACCGTTGTGGCTAAATAATCTTTAAAATACGTATACGTCTTTAAAAATTTCTGATATAATTACAGAGAAAAAGAGATACCGTAAAAATTTCAAATATCAATATCGTATGCGTCGATTGCTGGCGTTTATTACAAAGCAAAAAGTAGAAAAGGCTGAACAAAGAACTTCAAACCTACAGCAGTTGATATCTTCATACAACTTTTTCTATGCAGCGTTACTTATGGTCAGCGCTTTTTTCGCCTTCACCACCACCGTCTTCGCCGCACCACCAACGAGCCCCTACGCACCAGGTGAAACACTTAACCCTACTTGCGGTCCAACCGATACAAACTGTACGGTTGAACAAATTGCAATAAACCCTGTCACGCTGAACTATGGCATCGGCACTTCTTCTCCGTATGCAAAATTGGGAATTTGGGGAAATGGTACGGGAACTGGTAAAACATTTGAAGTTGC
>JAKANJ010000009.1 GCA_021823825.1 bacterium
GGGGTCGGGGAAACATTTGTTTCCCCGTGGAGGAAGGTCTGGGAAAACCGTGGGTTTCCCAGGAGGGAGATAGCGGAGCGTCCAACCGGGCGCACACGTACGAAAAAACCTGGACTGCTCCAGGTTTTTTCGTACGTGTGCGAGGCGGAGCGTTGTTTCATCACCAGATGGAACCGCGAGTCAGGGTCGTGAAAATTTACGAGCGACGGCGAGTAAATTATTCCTGACCACACAATCCCAACTGCTCCAGGTTTTTTCGTCGTGTGCGAGGCGCAACGCAACGGTGATGGCTCGCATCTTATTCTCCCCGCCCCCCAATCTACTACAGTATACTGTAGTAGATTGGGGGGCGGTTTCTTCTCGTCCCCGTAGTACTTTACTGCTATAATAAAAACATGTTTAAGGGTGCACGAAAACTATTTGGTAAGGCTGGTCCAGGCATGGTAACTGGTGCTGCGGACGATGATCCGTCTGGAATAGCAACATACTCACAAACGGGCGCGCAGTTTGGTTATTCACAGCTTTGGACAGCCGTATTTATGCTTCCTTTTATGATTGCAATACAGGAAGCTTGCGCACGAATTGGAGCAGTCACAGGAAAGGGGCTTGCTACCGTGATAAAGGAAAACTACAGCAAGAAAATTTTGTATTCAATGGTCATGCTTGTGGTTGTTGCGAATACTATAAACATTGGTGCAGATTTAGGAGCAATGGGTGAGGCTGCAAAACTAATAGTCCCTCTTCCTTTTCCCGTGCTCGTTCTCTTTTTTACCGCGCTTGTTTTAATTCTTGAAATTTTTGTTTCTTATAAAAAATATGTACAGATTTTAAAATGGTTTGCACTCTCACTTATTGCATACCCTCTTACCATGTTCCTCGTGCACCAACCATGGCTAGAATTATTTAAGGCTACATTTATTCCGCATATTGAATTTAGTTTTGCATTTCTTTTTATAATTACGGGAGTCTTTGGTACAACCATTTCCCCCTATATGTTTTTTTGGCAGGCGTCAGAGGAGGTAGAAGAGGAAAAAGAGAAGCACATGATAAAGGACGGGAAACCGCATCTTACTTCGCGTTTTATGCATGCATTGCGCATGGACACTTTTGCGGGGATGTTTTCTTCAGAACTCGCCACATGGTCTATCATTGTTGTCGCGGCTACTGTTTTGCATGCCAATGGTATTACTGATATACGCACGGCAGCAGATGCAGCAAAAGCGATTCAACCACTTGTGAGTACCTTCCCGCATGCTGGCCTGATTGCCAAACTAATTTTTTCTACGGGGATAATCGGGCTTGGACTCCTTGGTGTACCCGTACTTTCTGCGTCTGCTGCGTACGCGCTTTCAGAAACTTTGAATTTGCGCGAAGGTCTCAATTTGAAACTCAAAAAAGCCCACGGATTTTACGGCATCATAACTATTGCAACAATTATTGGGCTTGCCATCAATTTTATTGGCATCGATCCAATGAAGGCACTCGTGTTTACTGCTGTCTTTAATGGTGTTGCCGCCGTACCACTTATTTTCGTTATTGCACTCGTCGCACGCAATGAAAAAATTATGGGAAAGTATAAAAGCGGGATACTTTCTAATACGTTTGTGTGGGGGACATTTGCCCTTATGGGACTATCCGCGGTATTGCTTTTTGTGACCCTTGGAAGGGGTTTCTAGAGAGGTAAGTCAATTGCGAATGCGCCTGCTCCTAAAAAGAGGAGTGAAAAAGAAAGTAGTGCAAGGAGAAGACAAAATCCCAAATTGTGCTTTGGGAGCAATTCTGGTTTGTACAGCTTAATTGCAACAGCAATAGACATAAGGATACCTGTTGCGAGAGCTGCTCCTTGTGTATAAAAACCAAGAACCAAAAGGATACCACCTACGCCCTTTACAAGAGAAACAAGAGCTGTAAAAAAGTTTGCAGGTCGAAGTCCCATTTTATGAAACGACTCAAGCTGTTCTACTTTATTGTATCTAATGCCGACATACCAAAGTCGCAAGAATGTCAATCCGAGAGCGACACGGATAATAAAGATACCTATTATCTGATAAGTAAGAAGCGAAGGGAAAAGTGATAGTGTGTGCATGCCATTATGCTACCAAAAACAGGAAAGATGCGCTAGTATTCCATTAAATGAAAAACGTAAAGGCAGAGTCCGTGGTGGTCCTTGAGAACATTAGAAGTGCCCAAAATGTGGGCGCTATTTTTCGCACCGCTGACGCGATTGGAATAGGGAAGGTATACTTAGGGGGATATACTCCAACACCTCTTGATAAGTTCAATCGACCGAGCAAAGAAATTGCAAAAACAGCTCTTGGTGCGGAAAAGACACTAGCCTGGGAAAGCGTTCCTGAAACAGCGGGGCTTATTACTCGACTTAAATCTGAAGGGTATGTTGTTGTTGCTGTGGAACAGACTGAGGGTGCGATAGATTATAAGAAATTCGAACCATCAGCACCAACCGCCTTCATCTTTGGCAACGAAGTAGACGGTATTCTTCCTGAAACCCTTCGCAGTGTTGATATGACAATAGAAATACCAATGCGCGGAATGAAAGAGTCTCTTAATGTTGCAACTACTGCCGGAATAATTCTTTTCCGTGCACTCGATAAATAACTATTTTGTTTTTAAAAATTTCTCTAGCTCCTCACGTGCTACGCGCGCGTCGTCCCAGGGTGTTTTTACGCCATTTGCTTCCATGATGTAGGGGTCAGTACCTTTCCCGGTGATAATTACTACATCCCCTGTCTTTGCGCGGCCGATACCTGAAGCGATTGCAAGACGCCTATCAAGAATAATCTCTCCTTGTTGGTCTGGAATGCCTGCGTTGATCTCATTAATAATTTTTAATGGATCCTCGTCGTATGGATCCTCGTTGGTTAAAATAATTTCATCACAATTGGCAGCGGCAATAGCACCCATAGCAGGACGTTTCCATGTGTCTCGCCCACCCCCTGTGCCACCAAGAATGCAGATTTTACGCGAATTTTGAAACACTTCATAAACTTTTTGCAGTGAATCTGCCGTGTGGGCGTAGTCAACAATAACATCAAAATCTTGCCCTACGTTTACGTGTTCAACACGACCTCGAATACCGTTAAACTTCTCAAGAGCGCGGCGAATAATTTCTGGCCCAATATTTATTGTCCGCGCAAAAGAAATTCCCGCGAGCATATTTGAAAGGTTGAAAGCACCTGCTAAGTGCGCATGGAGAGGGGAACCCATAAAAGTAAACGTTGTTTTGTCTTTTTCAAAACTGTAAGGCTCTGCGTCTTTTAGTGAGTACGAAGCTTTTATGTCAGACTCAACAGCAAGAAATTTTTCCGCGAGTGCATCATCGGCGTTTGCAACAATGATTCGAGGACGCTTTGACGATGTAGCAAGCGCTCGTGCAATGGAAAGCTTTGCGTCAACATATTTTTCAAAAGACCCATGTGACTCTATATGCTCCGGTGAAAGATTGGTAAAGATTAAAGCATTAAAAGAAATGAAGCGGTGACGAAACTGTCGTGCCCCTTCGGATGTCATTTCCAAAACAGCCCAATCGCAATGTTCACTTACCGCATTACGCAAAAACTTTTGTACAAAAAAGCGCCCCGGAATGGTCATTTTATAAAGATTTCGTTCCTCTTTGTCGCCAACCTTAAATCGAAGAGTGCTTGCAGATGCCGTGCGATACCCCGCTTCTTCAAGAATTGCGTTTACTATTTCCGTAGTGGAAGTTTTACCTTTCGTGCCAGTAATGATAACAATTTTTATATGGCGCGAAGGGAAGCGGTATATAAGTGCCGCAACAAACGCAAGCAAAAAATGGTATGCAGGCTGGAGCCTGAGGAAAAGACGCTTTGGGATAATTTTTTTAGCAAATCGTAGGATAGTTTCGGTGGTGCTGCTTGGTTTCATAGTTGTGATTAATTATTTTCCTATTCTGTTGAGGGCATTTTTAATGCGAGCGCCAGTGCCCTTGATCTCCGCAGGTACTTTTTTAAGTGCTTCACGTGCATCGCGCTCCGCATAACCGAGTGCAACGAGTCCTTCGATTGCATCATGCTCCTCACGCAGCATACTACCGCCAAGTTCTGTTTCCTGGGTCCCAATTTTGTCTCGAAGTTCAAGAACAATTTTTTGTGCGCCCTTCGCACCAATTCCCGATACTTTTGTTAGGGCCGCTGTGTCACCAGAGGCGATTGCCTCCTTTAGGTGGCGTACAGGGGCGATGTTCAAAATACCTAGTGCACTTTTGGGGCCAATCCCGGAAACACTAATAAGCATTTCAAAAAATTCAAGATCTGCTTGATGCTCGAAACCGTAGAGGTCCAGTGCATCTTCTCTCACCGATGTGTGTATCCACAGTGATACTTCAGACGATTTTTTGTTGCGCAGAAAAAGGAGGGTGTCCATGGGTACGCGCACCTTATAGCCAACACCGTTTGTCTCAATAACAACAAAACGGTCACTTGAAAAAAGGAGTTTTCCCGAAAGATGTGCAATCATTCATTCATATTACACGGTTTAGAGGTCTTTTGCACCTTGTACATAAAAGGCTTGCAAAATGTCGAAAATGATATTATAGTGGGTACTCATATGCCAATCACCAAATCAGCAAAGCGCGTTATCCGAAGCTCGGAGCGCAAAATGGTCTATAACGACCGCCGTAAGAAGGCCATGAAAGAGGCCGTAAAAGAGACAAAGACTCTTCTTGTTACGAAGAACAAAAAAGCAGCACAGGAGATGCTCTCGACAGCCTATAAGGCAATTGATAAAGCTCTTAAAACAAAGCTTATCAAGAAAAACACCGCAGCAAGGAAGAAGTCTCGACTTGCAAAATTTATTAACAAAGCAGCCTAACAAAAAGCGCCCTGTTCCCACAGGGCGCTTTTTGTTAGGATTCAACGTATGGTAGAAATTCCATCACGGAAGGCAAGGGGGATGATAGAGAGGGGTGAGGTAAGTCTCGTTGACGTTAGGACACCAAATGAATTTTCTGAAAGTCATATTCTTGGTGCCATCAATATCAATATCCATGATCCGTCATTTCTAGAAAAAATTAAGGAGCTGGATTTAAATAGGCAGTATCTTGTGTATTGTCGTGGCGGTGGGAGGTCTGCGCAAGCTTGTATTTTGATGCAAAAAATGGGTTATAAAAATGTGATTAACCTTTCCGACGGGTTATTGGGCTGGGAAGGAGAAGGCTTCCATCTTGAAAGGTAAAGGTGGTATGATAAATATGAAAACTCGTGCGCGAGAGTTCTTTACACACAAGGAGGTTTTGTGAGAATTTCATCGCTTATTTTTTCCATCGGATTCAACTTTTGTATCCTTCCTTTGGCTGTACAAACAACCGCTAGAGGGCAATCGACAACAATGGTGCTTCCACCCGTTAGGCTCAAAGGATCGGACGAATCGCAACGTTGGCAGAATTACATGGCTGACATAGAAAATTTGTCGCGGATCGAAAACCACAGCCAGCTTCTCGTTTTTGAGAAAAAGGGTCTTTTGGTTCCGCTACCTGAAACAGAAACGATCGTCTTGGATCCGCGACTTAAGGTTACCAGGGAGTATTGCTATGTGCGGCCGTGGACAAGAGAATTCCTAGAGGACCTTGGGAAAGCATATCATCGCAAATTTCCAACTTCAGTTTTTCAAATCAACTCTGCGGTTCGTGATCGTACACGACAAAGAAACCTACAGAAGAACAATGCGAACGCCGCGGCTGTGTATGGCCCAAAGGCCTCTTCGCATCTCACTGGATCAACAATCGATATTACAAAACGCGGTATGGGAAGGGCCCAAGTTGTGTGGATGAGGGGAGAGCTCTTTAAACTTGCGAAACAACGCCAAATTTGGGTCACGGAAGAAAGTTTCAACCAAACAGTGTTCCACATAATGGTGTTCTCTTCGTACAGAACAAAAAAGGAACTAAAGAAATGAACGGGCCCCAAGGGCCCGTTTTTGATTGTGACCAAATATAATAGACGCTACTTTTATAGTATATTTTGAGATCGTGGATTTTTTCGCTTTAAATCACCATCCTTTTTTTTAGAAATTCAGTGAATCTTTTCATTTCTTCTTGTCGCTTACTTAGTCGAATTCGTAAGGCACTTTCCTCGGCAGGGTTTAGGTTTTTGGATGGTATTTCATCTGGTCCCGACTGAATTCTCCCCGCTATGCCTCCCAATGTTAATAAATTAATTGCGACAAGGGGATCTGGTTTTCCTCCTGTATAAAATTCATCAATCAAAGCAGACATAGTCTTTGCGAGTTTTTCGTTGTCTGCCATCCATTTTCTATATTCTGGTGTTTTCTCAACTGCTCCAATAGTATCCCAGAATTGTTTGTTTGCTTCTTCGTTTTGGCCTCGGCCAACCTCATCAGGACTAATATGGAATTGATCGCCGATAGATTGTTTGGTTGCTTTTTCACCTACGAATCGCTCTTCTGGTTCGCCTACCGCTTTGAGGTTGACCCATGGATTAGCGATGCCGTGATCAATGTGTCCTTCACATGAACCCGAAGTCGGAATCTGATATAAATTTAGAATAGCAACAGTATCAATAATTTTAGTGTCCATTTCCACGCCTTGCTTATCAAGTCTTTTCTCGGCTACCTTCAACTTCTCTTCAAAAAGTTCCTCTTTTGTTTTTTGTTGGTATTCGTTGCCAGCCTTTTGTTCCATTTCTATAGCTTATATGAAGGAGGGTGGGGGAGCAAGTTTCTTCATTTTATCATTTGTTCTTAGCAGAGGTTACCCCTCGCCTGGGGTTCGCCTGAAACACGACGCTCTACCCAGCAGAACTCTTGTGGTCTCAGTAGGAATCGTCTCTCCTTGTATTCTGGAGCGCTTTGTGGTCACGAATATTTTCTTGTCGACGTACGCTAGAATGGCAATGCAGAAGAAATCTTCTCGGTAGAAACCGCCTCTTCCGGTGGTCGAGACTAGGATTTTTTAAGGTTCTCCATGTACCAAGAAAATCCGTCGCCTTTGGTTCGATTCCAGCCACAGGCAAGCAAACAAAAGAAAGGCGCCCACGAGGGGCGCCTTTCTTTTGTTTGTGCTCTCGGTAGGAATCGAACCTACATTGCAAGCTCCGCAAGCTAGCGTCCTATCCATTGAACGACGAGAGCATGTTTCTAATTATACCGTACTCCTCTCTGTAGCCGCTATGCCAGCCTTTTCCTAGACTAACCATAACAACGACGAGAGCATGTTTCTAATTATACCGTACTCCTCTCTGTAGCCGCTATGCCAGCCTTTTCCTAGACTAACCATAACAACGACGAGAGCATATTTCTAATTATACCGTACTCCTCTCTGTAGCCACTAGATTAGCCTCTTTCTGGACTAACCATAACAACGACGAGAGCATTTTCAACGTACTTGGCACTCTACCACAAAAAACCAAAAAGGCAAAAACTAAAAACCAAGTTTACGCATCAAGCGGTCAGGCAATGGTTCTACTCGAGGCTCCTCCGAAACCATTCTCCCCACCATCTCATGAACATCCTCAAGAACAAATTCTGTGAGCGGAATAACAATATGAGGCATCAAGTGTTTTTTTGAAACAAGAAGAAGCTTTGGCGCATGATAATCTTTTGCGTCCTCTTCTTTTTGGAGAATCCAAAACGAGTGAAGCGATTCCCAGGGGTATAAAATTTTCCCAGCACGAATACCTGCTTTTGAAATTTTATATTCAATTACTGCCGCTGGGTGTTTCTCGTAGTATAGAAGTATGCCCACCCCCAAAATAATAATGACGGAAAGCAGCATATTTCCCGCAATGATAAAAGCAACGGCGAGCGAGATGGTAATAATACCAAGCGCCCAATACCAATCAGCGCCGTGCTCCGCATGTTCATATTCTGCTGCCACCCAAGAGATCGTATCGTCGTGCATATATATAGAGTGTAGCAAGGGATACGTGTCGACGCAATCCTCTTACTGCATGATATTGACTCAGTTTAATAAAACGAGCATACTCACAGCAGTATTATGAGGTACAAATAGGTGTTTCATAAGTTCCTTAAACTCACCCATAAAGGAGGCGATAATATGATAAGGCTAGACCCGAAGCTTCTCAGCTGTGAAGCAAGCTACTTCTACAGGGCTCTCCAAGATCGCATTATTGGCCAAGACAGGGCAATCCGCACCATGGTGCGTACATTGCAGCAATGGAGGGCTGGATTTTCAGCGCCCGGTAAACCGGTAGCGAACTTACTTCTTTTGGGGCCTACTGGGGTAGGCAAAACACATCTTCCTGAAGCGGTTGCAGAAATACTTTTTGATGACCCCAAAATGATGATCAAGGTGGACTGCGCGGAGTATCAGCGTGACCACGAAATCAGCAAGTTGATAGGCTCACCGCCCGGATACGTCGGACGGGAAATTGAACCAGTCATCTCGAACAAAAAAATTGAAGAATGCCAAATGCCCGGCGTAAACCTTTCTCTCATTGTGTTTGATGAAATTGAGAAGGCCTCTCCCTCTCTGTGGCAATTGTTGCTTGGAATTCTCGATAAAGCTGTTCTAAACCTTGGTGATAACACACAAGTAGATTTGTCGCAGAGTATCATCTTCCTTACGTCAAATCTCGCTTCGCGGGAAATTGAAAGCTTAGCAAAGGGAGGGCTTGGTTTTGGCGGGGGAGTTCCCAAAGCAGGTGGCGATGCCGATAAAAGGATTTATCGTACCGCATTATCGGCAGCAAGCCGTAACTTTTCGCCCGAATTCATGAATCGTCTTGATCGCGTGATTGTGTTCCATGCGCTTAAGCACGAGCACCTGGAGCAAATTCTCAGGATTGAAATCAACAATGTTCGAAACAGGATCATGAAGCAGGCGGAAATAAATTTCAAACCGTTCACGTTTGAATGCACGCCCGCTGCCCTCGACTTCCTTCTCCGTGAGGGGACCGAATCGCGGTATGGTGCACGCCCGCTGAAGAGAGCTATTGAACGGCATCTCACAAATCCGCTCGCGAGTTTGGTCGCGACCAACCAGATAGAGATGGCGGATAAGGTGCTTGTTGGTTACGATGAAAAAGAAGGACTCGTTTTTACAAAAGAGAAACAAGTTCCGATGAAACTGATGACGTTCAACGAGCGTCTTTAGAAACGTGACCACAGAAACAACAAAGAGCGAAGGCAAAACCTCCGCTCTTTTTATTTAGCCATTTTTTTGTGTTCGGATTATAATAGACTAATCTGCGAATAACAAAGTTACTATATGGATGGCAAGAAAAAGAAGCCGCTTAGCAATGTATTTTTTATCGGACTCATCAGTTTTTTTGGTGGCATCAGTCAGGATATTTTTGTGCCAATTTTGCCTCTTTATTTTTCGAATGTGCTCGGGCTCAGTAAAGAGTTCATTGGCCTCGCTGAAGGCTTGGTAACAAGTGGATCAAGTATCTTTAAAATAGTAGCGGGATACTTAACTGACAAATTTGGGAAAAAGAAACCTTTAATTTTTTTAGGGTATCTTTTTTCACTCATTGCACGACCACTCCTTGCTTTGACTGCAATGGGTAGCGGGCTTTTGGGGCTACGTTTTCTTGATGGGGTTGGGAAGGGGATGAAGGACCCACCCAAAGATGCCCTTACTGCTGACTCGACGGTCGTCGCGACCCGAGGAAGGGGATTTGGTATCGTGAGGATGCTTGATACGATGGGGTCCGTTGCTGGTCCTCTTATTTTATTTGGGTTGCTTTATCTTCTGCGAAACAATAATGCAAAATATCATATTGTTCTTTTTGCTACGGCAATTCCACTCTTCTTTACGTTGATTATTTTGACGCTTAAAGTAAAGGAAACGCCAAGGGTTGAAAAGCCAATAATTACGGTGCTCACAGCACCTCTTCCACGGAAATTCTACTTTTTTGTTGGCATTACACTTTTATTTGGAATCGGTAATTCGTCAGCGGCCTTTTTGGTTTTGCGGGCTCAAAATGTTGGTATTACACTGCTCGCTATTCCTCTCGTCTATGCACTTTTCAATTTTGTATATGCAAGCGCGTCCGTACCTTTTGGAAGTCTCTCTGATAGAATTGGCAGAGAAAAAGTAATTATGCTTGGTTGGGCAGCGTATGCAATTTCCTATTTTGGTTTTGGATTTGCCACAGAGAAGTATCAAATTTGGCTCTTGTTTGCATTTTATGGTCTCTATTTTGCTACCACGGAAGGGGTGGCAAAAGCCTTTGTTGCAGATATCGTTCCTGCCGACCGACGTGGTCGCGCCTACGGCATTTACAGTACGGCAGTGGGACTTGTTTCTCTACCCGCAGGAATTATTGCGGGTTTGCTCTGGGATAGAGTTGGTTCCTCTGCGCCATTTTTCTTTGGCGGAACCGCCTCGCTTGCTGCGCTACTATTATTTATTTTTTTCTACCATCGGACAAAGTCTCGAGAGGGTAATCAAAATAGCGCACCTTCTTTTGCGGACTCTCGTGGATAAAATTAAATAAAGCCAGAAAAATAGTCTGTTTTAATGTTTGATTTTTTAATACCCAGATCAAGAAGCATTTGTTTCATACCAGATACTAGTGCCTGGGATCCGGAAATATAGAATTGACGTTCACGATAGTCTGGCATCACCTCTTTGATCATTTCTTTTGTTATGCGTCCAATATTGCCGCCCCAACCTTTTGCTTCAGCATTTTTGTCCGTTACGGTGTAAACAGTTTTCACACCAAGCTTCTTTCGCGCATCTTCGAATACATCTGTATAAATAATATCTCCCACCGATGCACCACTGAAGAAGAGGGTAACGGGACGATGGTCATTCCGATCCACAAGATTTTTTATCATACTTCGAAATGGTGTTATGCCAATACCACCAGCAATAAAGGCAAGTTTTTTTGATTTATTTTTCGGGAGTACAAAGTCACCAGAAAGCTGAGCAGCAATTATTTTGTCGCCTGCTTTCATTGAGAGCATTTCCTTTTTAAACTCACTAATAGGGTCCTGAAGGCGGATACCAACACGTATTTCCTTCTCACGGGGAGACGAAGCAATCGTGAAGTATCGTCTGTTGCCTTTTGTATTAAAAGAGACATTATGCAGCGTCCATTCAAGATATTGGCCAGCACGAAATTTAAATTTTTGATCCGTCTCAAAAATGAAATCATAAAGGTCCTCTGACAAGCGGATTTTTTTCTTTAACGTAAGTACCAATTTTTGTTTTGGACTCACTATGTACACAAAAATATTACCTAAAATAAGGGCAAGCTCTGGTGCCGCGTAGATTGAGCCGATATGGACGAATGGTAAAAAGAAGAAAGCAACGATTGAACCATAAATAATCCGAAGTGTTCGTGTTGGCGGTGTTGTGAGTGGCTCTGTGAGCATTACAGTCGCAAGGAAAACAAAACCAGAGCTAAGAAGTGTCTGCTGTAGAAACATTACTGCACTGAGTCCATTCACAAGATCGTAGCTTATTCCGATGACTAGTGCTGTTAGAATAAAACTCAAAACCATATCAGTTCGATTGATTTTGCGTACGAGCAGGTATCCCAAGATTGCAACAAAAGGTAACATTGCCCCTGTGCCGATCCACCAGGATGCGGAAATGCCAATAAACCCTGTTATGAACACTGCAACTGCTGCGGGGTTAAATAAATGTTTGTTGTGAATCGCAAGAATATATTTTGACGCCATTGCGATAATGGCAACCGTAGCCAAAAGAGGAAGATCAGTAACCGAAACGGCGGGTGAGACGATCAGTGCGAGTATGAGACCCGTAATATATGCTGACTCATGATTTACGGATGCGTTAAAAGCCCAAGCAAAAATTTCGTTTGCGAGCCACGATACAAGCATTAAAAATATGCCAGAAAGTGCAATTGACATACCACTATAGGGTAGTATGCCAAGGAAGCCTAGACCGACGGCGGCAAGCCAAATGAGTGCGACGATGTACAAAGTAATACGATACATCGGAATCTTGTTGAGAATTCGATCTATTGAGTTAAACATTTTATTAGATTACGTAGTTGTTAAAATTGCTTGTATAGGTTGCTTGTCCGTATGCGTCAATAGAGTACCCCTCGAGTCCATCAAGAGATTCAATAAACAATATTCCTTGCCGTCCCATTGCAAATGCTGCAGTTGCGAAGCGGTCGGCTTCATAAATATTGGGACCGATCACGGAGATGCTGACAATTTCATCCAGCACCGTATCGGGTGACCGAGGATCGTAAATATGAAACCCGCGAATATAGGTACCAGAAGTTGCAATCCCTGCGTTTGACAGCTGGACGTTTTTTACAATTTCTGCAGGCTTAAATGGATTGCGAATGCCAATTTTCCAGGGCAGGTTTTCGTCGTTCATACCGCGCGCCTCAATATCGCCCCCTGCATCTATGTAAAAGTTTTTTACACCACGCTTTTCTAAAAGATTAGCAGCCTTGTGTATCGCCCAACCTTTCACGATACCGCTCGGATCAAGAAGCCCGTCAGGGTTTCTGATATCGAAATAACCATTTGCTTCTTCTTTTGTTTTCTCCGCGAGTGCAAAAACTTCTCTCATTTCTGGGCTTTGTTTTGGCTTGCTGATCTCTCCGCGGTTGATTCGTGTGATTTCGCTGCCATTTTTGTATGTGCTAAACCGTGCATCAACTGCTTCAAAGTAGGCGAATACTGCATCAAAGTGTTCAGCGGGAACATGTTCGCCAACAACTTCAACAGTTATTGGCATCCCCATAATGTCTGTTCTTGTTTGTTTCATTTCATTATGCAGTTGCTTGTGAAAGTGCAGACGCAATTGATTCTTTATATGCTGCGCTTGTGTATGTTGCGCCGCTTACCGCGTTAATCCGGGCATTTTGTGCAGTAATTGCTTCTGATCGGAGCATCGGCAGTGCGCGTGAATTGATTGCGAGAGAACGGCTGTGGGTGTCGGGTGACTGAATTGCGGTAACATCGGTAACAACGCCACCCTGTACGGTGATTTGGACCTGCACATTACCGTAGTACGCGTCAGCACTTATACCTGTGTATACGCCGTCTTTGTAACTACTGGCCAATGGGGACACCCGATGCACCGTGCTCGGTGACGACCTCTTCGTGGGAGAACTAATGGTTCTGGCCGGTGTGGTAGTTGTGGTTTCGGCAATAGCCAACTGCCCCGTTGAGGATTTTGTGACAGGAGCGTTGTAGCTGACTGGCGCCGCCGCATAGGTTGCAGAGCTGTTGTCTGGAAGATTTTGATATATCGAGTAAATACCGAACAGCGCAACGAGAGACACGCTTGCCACATATTTTTTTGCCTTATTTTTCATTAGCTTAAATTCTTATTTTTCGGTATTTGGTAATACGTCTGAGGGGCTTACTTTCTTTCACATGTTCCATCTCTCAGCGTGGGAGGCACTGGGTCTATATGCAAAAATTTTGCGTGTCTGATACTATGTAAATTATGAATAGAAAACTTATCATCTTCGCAGCTTTGGCATCTTTGTTCCTTTCGTTTACACCAGCAAAAACATTTGCTGCTACACGGTCGCTTTCCTTGGGGAGCTCTGGAAATGATGTCATTGCACTTCAAAACGCCCTTATTGCAAAAGGATATCTTCCTGCGGGAAAGAATACAGGATATTTTGGTTCTATCACCGATAGTGCATTGAAAAAATTCCAATGCGATCAAGGGATTGCTTGTACGAATACCACAGAACCTGGTTATGGAATATATGGACCGCACACTCAGGCTGCGCTTCTCGATGGCGGGGTTTCAACGAGTGGAGGCACCACAGGGCCACTCGAATTCTCTGGCTGGATTCCTTATTGGCGCGCTGCAACGGGGACGCAGGATGTGACTCCTCATCTTTCGCAGTTGACCAGCGTGATGCCTTTTGGTTACACGATGAAAAGTGACGGCACGCTCAAGGATGCTGCAGACATCACGCAAGAGCCCTGGAAAAGTTTTATTGCAAATGCAAAAAGGAATAAGGTTAGGGTTATTCCAAGTATTATGTGGGGAGATGGTGACAGTATCCACAAAGTGCTAAGTAATACATCCAAACGCATAGCTCTTGAGGAGCAAATAGCAAATACGGTGAAGCAAAATAATTTTGACGGCATTGATATAGATTTTGAGGCAAAAAAACATGAAACGATAAATTATTTCTCAACCTTCCTCAAGGGGCTCTATCAGCGAATGGGTAAGAAGTGGGTCTATTGTACTGTC
>JAKANJ010000010.1 GCA_021823825.1 bacterium
CGACTCAATTGATTCTTTCCACATACCAAGTCGGTATTCCTCATCAGTAGCTCGTGGTTCAACCTGGATCCGTTCATATTTTTCTTTATCATTTTTATCAACTTCTTGCTGTCTTTCCATGACATTTAAAGCCAGAACCTTTAAGTCTTCTGGATTTTTGTATCGCCTCCGTCCAATTTCGTTAAAAAGCTGTACAAGGGTATTTGGGCGGTCATGAATCATTCCGCGCACAAAATCACTATGTGAAATATTTTCAAAAAAATTGTTGATGTGCCGTTCTCCGTCTTCGTCAAGAAGAACGTTATTGATTGACAGATCATTGGCCTCAATAATATTTGTTGGTAGGTCTACTACTTTACTCAGGCGCTCAAGAAGCGGCACCTTGCGCATGGGCGCAGTCGCAAGACGATCCTTGTACTCAGTATAAAACTGCTCAAAACTCTTTGGTTTTGACTCGGTCTTTATTTCAAAATTTTTCTCTTCTTTGTGTTGTTCTGAAACTGCCTTATAATAAAAATTTTCTATTGACATGATATTGTTATGAAAACAAGGATATCTATATTATACACACGAATCGTGCTATCTTAAATCCTTTAAAAAACTAATTAGGTTTGCAATGTGCTCATCAATGGGCACACCAAGCGAATCGCAACCAAGGTAAATTGAGCCTCGCTCAATTTTTGCAGCAAATGTTTTTTCGCCAAGTCGTTTTTTGATGGAACTTACTTTCATCTCTCCGTAGGGAATTGGGTTTAATTTCCTGTATGCATAAAAAATTCCGCAAATCTCATCACAAGCAAGCAGTCCTGCCGAGAGCTTTGTGTCTGGCAACTTGCTGAAACCATTAAACCCATACGCATGAACCTCCACCGCATGGATAAGTTCCTCAGGGTATCCCAATTCTTTAAACCAGCTTAGTGAGACCGCGGGGTGCGTCTCCGGATATTCCTCAAAATCAACATCGTGGAGAAGTCCAGTAATGTACCAAAGGTCAGGATTTTCCTGAAACAATTTCCCATAGCCTTCCATCGCAGTCGCAACCATTTTTGCATGGTAAAGCAGGTACTCATCTTTTGTATGCTTCTCTAAAACCTTTTGTGCTTCTTCTCTTGTTGGCAGAGCCATTTTAAAGATTGAATTAGAGCGCGTCGTGCTTGTTTTTGCTTGGGCGAACCGCTGGTGGATTCTTTAATGCACGCCCTTTCTTTGCGCTTCCCTTTTTCTCAAGTGGAATGCGCGCCTTCACATTTCTCCCTAAATTATTTATGGTCATTAGAACAGTATATCATTCTAAATTTAATTGATAAATGACTTTGCTATTTCTCGCCTTTAAGAATTATTCGCAGGTCAAAAGCTCCCCGCTCCTCAGATTTCTTTTTACGTAACTCCTCCACGCCAGCGTAGTCAGGTAATTTTTTAAGAGCATCAATCACTTCTATGACATCCGCCAATTCTTCCGAACTTCCCGCTTCGGAGAACTCCTTTGACTCTTCTTCAAGTTTTTTGATTAATTCAATTTTGTATTCTTCTGGGGTAGCGATTCTTTTTTCATAGGGAACCCCTTTTCCATCCAAAATATCAGGAATTTTGTCTCGAACCAATTTATTATATTTTTCCATATTTTATTTAAATTACTTGAAACATGGACACTTTGTTACCTCCACACAAAATTATCTGTAAATCAAAAGTTATACACACAGAAGTACGGATCAGGCCATTTTACTTAGCCTAATCACTAGTTAATGGATGAAAGTACTTCTTTTTCATTATCAAAAACTTTTTTCCAAGAGTCTTTATCGTCCAAATTGATATCTCTTTTAAGTTTCAAATTATCACTCAACAGGTGGAGGATATCATTGTCCTCACCTATTAACTCTAAAAGCATCTTGGCCTCAACTTCGGGAAACCTAGAAAAAACTGAGACCAAATCTAGCTTATCTTTTTCAGAAAGAGTAGACCGCTCTAACTCTAATTTTAACTTTTCAAGTAAATCCTGTTTCATTTTTAGGTTAGCTCCTTATTGCAACGAATTAATTATTATTTCTGGTCCGCCTGTTGAACCACGATCGTGATACTGAAACGATACGTGTTCGTTTTGTGTTACATTCTTATATATTGATTCATTAACTTGAGCTTCAATAATTTTCCCATTAATTTCTAATTTAAGTGAATAATAGGGATTATCAAAGCCTGGATTAACTGCTTTGTGGTAAGTTTTTTCAAGAATAACTCCTGACCCATTGTGTACTGCTTCCATTCTCTCAATTGCATTACTTTCAAGACGGAACATTTCATAAATTCCAGTCCCTACGGTCGCCGGAAGCAAGGTTAACGCTGATACGGTGACCATCATCCGTAAGATCTTACGTGCTTTATCACTAAGCCCTATTGACATACTACTTTCTTTTTCAAGTAGATTTTTTACCCTGTTTTCTTCTTCCCCAATTTCTTTTTCGATATTAGTTTCTTGTTTGGGGGAAAACTTGTTTATGTTCTCAAACATATCAAAATATTATCATAAATATTACAAAATAATGAATACAATTGTAACAATGGCGACTTTAGTAGCCAAATAGCTGGGGGCCTTGGACGCTTCGCTATCTCACCCCTGGGAAACCCACAGTTTTCCCAATCCTTCCTCCACAGGGGAAACAAGTGTTTCCCCCCCCGACGCCCTTCCTGTTCGATTCCAAGACTCAAATTATAAATAAAAAGCGCCATATCAACAATGGTACCTTTTATTTAAATAGCTGGGGGACTTGGAATCGCCTCTCGCATTGTTATGCTCGAAACCTTCGCTCTCTCTTCGAAAGCTGCGGCCCGATTCAGCTTCGCGAATCTAAATTAACGGCTTCAAAGGGCAACCTATTGGTGGTTTCTAATCATTGCTGGGGGACTTGGAATCGAACCAAAATTAACGGCTTCAAAGGCCGCTGTCCTACCGTTAGACGATCCCCCAGCAATAATTACAAACAACACCAATTCCTTCGGACCGGATGAAACAGTAAACAAATACTGTTTCATTATCCTACCGTTAGACGATCCCCCAATGAAAACACGACACTCTGGCAGAATACACCAAAATATCGCTCACGGCAACGTTCGGCATGATAATTCTACCAAGGCTGGGCCATGCGGAGTTATCCACATATCCCTCCTAAAAAGCTCCGACCTTTTTAGGGAGTTATCCACAGGTGCTATTTCCCTGCAATGCGGAGCAGAGCCAGCTCAAGCGAGAGGCCAGGAACAGATGACACGCGCACGCTATCGTATGCAGACAAAAACACTGAGAGCTCCTTTGACGTGAGCGTCTGCCCCGCATCTTTTGCAAGCTCGTCAATAAGTACCAAATCCTCCGCAGAAAAGTCCTCTTCAAGACGTGCGTGAGAGCCAGGAACAAAACGTGCCATTATAATCGCTCTCATTTTTCGCAACAATAAATCAAGGAATGTTTTTTCTTCAACTCCCCTCTCCACCGCGCGACCGAGAGCAACCAATCCTGCCTCAACATCTCTCATTGAAACAGCTCGAAGAAAATCATTAACGGTGCGCCCGTCTGGCGCTCCCGTGACCATCTCTACTTCTAGCGGTGAAATAACTTTATCTGACGATGCGGCGATAACTTTTTCAAGAGTGCCGAGCGTGTCACGGAATGAACCGTCGCCCAAAAGAGCGATAAGGTCAGCGCTAGATTTTTCGAGCGTATATCCCTCTTTCTTTGCAACACGCAAAACGAGCGATTTAAGAATTGATTGTGACGGTTTTTCAAAACGAAAACTTTGGCAACGAGAAACTACGGTTTCGGGAAGTTTGTTTTCCTCTGTTGTCGCAAGAATAAACACGACGTGTCGCGGAGGTTCTTCAAGCGTTTTCAATAATGCATTAAAAGCTTCCTTTGTGAGCATGTGAGCCTCATCTATAATATAAACTTTGTATGGTGAACGCATTGGCACCGTGTGCACCGCATCGCGAAGCGCCCTAATGTCGTCTATGCCACGATTTGACGCAGCATCTATTTCATAGATATCGTCGTCATGGGTACCAATAGCACGGGCAAAAATTCGTGCAATCGAAGTTTTGCCCGTGCCCCTTGATCCAGAAAAAAGATACGCATGACCTATCGCCTCTCCCTTAATGGCTCCCGTGAGTGTTTTTACAACCATATCCTGCCCGATAACTTCGTCAAAAGTTTCGGGACGATATTTACGGTACAAAGCGATGCTTGCTGACATATGGATAAGTATACCAAAAATGACCAATTAGGGCTAAGGGGTTATATATGAGTTCTTGCATAGGTATTTAAACTGGAAAACAACTTGATAATCTGCTAAAATCGGTTGACTTTATGTGATTTATTGCGTTCACCCCCCGATGATCCAGAAACTAAAAAATAAAATTATTAACAGACTTTTTGATAGTCGCACACAGAATATTGCCTCTGCGGCCATTCTTTTGGGGGCGGCAACTCTCGCAAGTAGCCTTCTTGGTATCGTAAGACAACGATTGCTCATCGGCACCTTCGGTGTAGGCAACAGCCTTGATGCGTACTTTGCGGCATTTCAAATTCCAAACTTTGCCTACAATCTTTTAATTTCTGCCACCCTCTCTGTCGCATTCATTCCCGTCTTTTGTGATTATCTAAACAAAGACAAAAACGAAGCGTGGAGAATTGCGAGCTCTGTCCTGAACCTTACGATTATTGTAATGGGTGCGTTGTCATTCGTATTCTTTCTCGGCGCCCCTTATTTTGTGAAATTAATTTCTCCTGGCTTTCTTGGCGCTAAGTACACACTCACGGTCAATCTCACAAGGATTCTCATGTTGTCGCCACTGCTATTTAGCATTAGCTCTATCTTTTCGAGTGTTCTCAACTCATTTAGAAGCTTTCTTCTTGTGGCATTAGCACCACTTCTCTACAATCTTGCTATCATTTTTGGGATTATTTTCTTAGCACCAATTTTTGGCATTTATGGAGTAGTAATTTCTGTCATTGTGGGCGCGCTAATGCATATTTTGATTCAAGTCCCCGGAGCAGTAAAATTTGGGTTTACCTGGCAAAAAGTTATTGATCTCAAAAATGCAGGGGTTAAAGAAATTATTAAACTGGTATTACCCAGAATCCTCGCAATTGACACATCGCCAATCAGCCAAATGGTTGGTACTTTTATTGGTTCAACTCTTACCATAGGCAGTGTTGCTATCTTCAACTTGGTATATAACATAGAAGCACTACCCGTTGCGATCTTTGCAATTTCCTTTGTTGTTTCCGTATTCCCAAGTTTAAGCAGTGCACTTGCTCAGAAAAATTTTCAGGATTTTCGCAAAGATTTTTCGTATACTGCCCGCCAAATAATTTTCTTTCTTATACCCCTCACGGTTCTTACGTTTGTTTTTCGCGCACAGATTGTTCGTCTTGTAATGGGCACCAAAAATCTTAGCTGGTCGGAAACACGCCTAGCGGCAGGTGCTCTTGCAATTTTTGCATTTAGTTTCATTTTTCAGGGACTCACACCATTATTTTCAAGAGCATTTTTCGCTCTAAAAAACACCATGACACCGCTCATGGTAAGTTTGAGCTCTATCGTCGTCAATGTATCAGGCACATATTTTTTTCTCCATCTTTTGAGCACCAACAATATTTTTTCACAAATAGTAAGCTCATTGTTAAAACTAAATGGCATTGACGACCTAAAAGTCCTTGCGTTGCCTCTCGGGTTTTCTCTTGCTTCTCTCTTTAACGCAAGCGCTCTGTTTATTATTTTGAGATGGAAATTTAATTATCTAGATATTGATACCGAGAAAATTACTTCTGCCTTTCTGAAATATCTCTCGGCAGGATTGGTTGCTGGAGCAATCGGCTACTCATCCCTTTACTTTATTGAGCCACTGCTTAATGGACGGACCTTTTTGGGTATTTTTGCACAATTAGCATTTTCAACCACTCTTGCAATCGCAGCATTTATTTCTGTTGCTCTTCTTCTCAAGTCGGAAGAGATGATAAGCTTGCTCGCAGTGTTGAAGAAAAAGTTTAATAAGTCAGCAGTAGTGCTGGACATCAGCGAAAGCAGTCAGCTTTAAAATTAGAGATTGCCCATTTCCACTAAAAAAGTTCGTGCAATAGACTCAACTTCTTTTGCATCTCTAGCATCCATGAGCCTTACGCGCAATTCTTTTGCTCCATCAAAACCATTCACATATGCTTTATAGTGTTTTTTCATAATGGCAAAAGGTTTGATGTCACCAAGTAATTCCTCATACAAGTGCGTGTGTTCAATAAGAATTTCAAATTTCTCCTGTAGTGATGGTGGTGTGACGCGTGTGCGATCAAAAAGCCACGGCGTTCCAAAAAGAGCCCTACCAAACATTATGCCATCAGCGCCTGTTGCCTGCGCCTTGCTTTCTCCATCAGCAAGATCTCTCGCATCTCCATTGCCTATGATAAGTGTGCCGCTCCCTTTCGCCATTTGTACGGCTTGTGCAACATACTCCCACCTTGCGGGCACCAGGGAGAGTTCCTTGCGTGTTCGTGCATGCACTGTAATAACCGCAGGTTTTGTATCCAAGAGTAATGGAAGCCACTCGCTCAAGTTCTCCTTATTGTAGCCAATGCGTGTTTTTACGGATACCGGCAAACCTTGAGCGCCTGCCATTGTCGCAAGAATGACCTCTTGAGCAAGCTTCGGATTTTTGATATGAGCTGCTCCTGACCCCTGCTTCTCTATACTTTTATCAGGACAACCCATATTGATATCAATGCCATCAAAACCCAATAATGCTACGAGTTTTGCTGCTTCCTCCATATGTTTTGGATGAGCCCCAAAAATTTGAGCTACAATGGGATGTTCACGATTGGTAAAAGCAAGGTCACGAAGCAAGACATCGCGCCCAGCACTCATAAGTCCGTCAGCAGAAACAAACTCAGTCCAAAAGACGTCTGGCCCTCCGCCAACCTCACCATGACGACTATACTTTGCGATAATTTGGCGAAATGCAACGTCCGTAACATCTGCCATTGGTGCAATAGTAAAAAAGGGTCGCGGAAGTTCACCCCAAAACCCAAGAATCGGCTTATCGTTCTTGCTATTCATTGTCGCAACTCTAGCATAAATTTGTAATTTTAAAACCCAAAGAAAATTTTGCTACCAAAACGCATATCAATATATTGTAGTTTCCTGTAATTGGTAGTTCCCGCAGGGAACTCTTCCTGAATAGCAGCACTTAAATCTTTTACTGCGTCTGTCGGCACCATATCCGCGCTCATTCGTATTACAACCCCCGAAAGCATTGGATATAAGTTGCTTGAATACATCGTTAATTCGTATTCCCCATTTTCTTTAAAAAGGACGCGAAGCGGAGTGCCGATTTCTTTTCGCATTTTTTGAATTAGATCCTTGATACGCTCAAAGGGTATTGATGGGAGCGACTCACCAATTGGACTGTTTGGTTTCTCAGGATTTAAGCTACCATACATTTCAACATAAACACCATCTGAGAAGATGGGGGCTTGATCAAAAACTAGGTTATTTGAATCAATGAACCAGCAGGGTGCGGCCTGTGTAGATGTTGCCTGAATGTCATTCCCACACCATAGGGCATACGGCTTGCGCTCAGACACTACTACGCTAATAGTATGAGTATCAACATAGGACACCTGTACTGTCTGCACCCGTGGGTATTGCGAAATAATTGAATTTTCAATGTCTTGTTTTGGAAACAACAAGCTATTATTCCGTGCAAACACAAAAAAATAATTACCAAGCAGTTCATTTTCAACAACTGAACGAATATCAGCCTCAGGAGTTACCGATTCACCGGTGACTTGTATTGTGTTGATGCGCCAATGCTCATTGTGAGAAACTCCGCCAAGCGTGACAAATGAAATAACTGTAAACGCAAGAATCATGGTTGCTCGAGCGAGCCATGCTCTCATGCGCTCACGTGTAGCAGCTGATAGTGCCATAAAAAGAATTGCCTTTATCCAATCTTATCTTTTCCCATATAAGGGCGGAGAACGTCTGGGATAGTAATACTGCCGTCAGCATTTTGAAAATTTTCAACAATCATGATAAGTGGTCTTCCCGAAAGTGCTGTGTTGTTGAGCGAGTGCGCGAATTTCAATTTGCCGTCATCATCGCGGTATCGAATGTTCAAACGACGTGTTTGAAAATCATGAAAGTAGCTTGCTGAACCCGTTTCTCGATATTTATTTTCAGAAGGAAGCCATACTTCAATATCATATTTTTTAACTTGTCCAAGGCCGAGGTCTCCGCCGCAATTGGCTACAACATGATAGGGCAAGCCAAGAGCCTGCGTGAGCCCTTCTGTGTTTGCTTGTACTTCCTCGTGATATTTCACAGACTCTTCGTGGGATGCCTCACACAGAATAACTTGTTCCGTTTTATAAAATTCGTGAACACGTAAAATTCCCCGAGTATCTTTCCCATGGCTTCCTGCTTCTCGACGGAATGAATCTGAGAATGAAAGTAATTTAATAGGCAGATCTTTTTTATCAAGTACTTCGTCCATGTAGTAGCCCATAGTAGCAACTTCTGCTGTACCGGAAAGGTACTCGCCATCTTGTGTTTTATAAAGGTCTTCTTCACCTTGTGGCAAGTAGCCCGTTCCCATTAAAAGCTCGCGACGAAGAAGCGATGGAACGATCATTGGCGTAAATCCTCCTTTCTTTAAAAAATAATCTTGCACAAAATGCCAAAGTGCAAATTGGAGCCTTGCGCCATCTCCTTTTAAAAAGTAGCCCCGAAATCCTGCAACCTTTGTCCCCCGCTCAAGATCAAGCATCCCCAGATTTTGCATAAGCTCAATATGGTCCTTTGGAGTAAAATCAAATTTAGGAATTGTGCCCCACGTACGAATCTCAACATTATCTGCATCGGTCGTTCCTTCTGGAACAGACATATCGGGAATGTTTGGAACCTGCAACATCAAACCCTGCCATTTTTGCATAGCGCCTGCTAACTCAACTTCTTTTGCCTGTAGTTGCTCTTTGAGCTCTTTTGATTTTGTGATAAGAGGCTCACGTTCCTCTGGCGACGACACGCGTGACACGGAAGCAGAGACTTCATTCTGTTCAGTTCGCAACTTTTCGACATCAAGAAGAATTGCACGTCGCACGTCATCTGCAGCGATGAGTTCCTCTACAGCAAACTCAATATTCTTTTTACGGGCACCCTCTTTAATAAGTTCCGCATTTTCGCGAATAAATTTGATATCTAACATAGTGTTGAGTATATCAAATATGGTAAAATGGGCAAACAATGCTTGATGAAAATAAGTACTCTATCCGCACGATCAAAATCAGTGAGTTCCCGGAATCACTTAAAGAAATTCCACAAGTACCCAAAGAACTTTATATCGTCGGTGAACTGCCTGATCCGCGTGACTACTATTATTTATCAGTAGTCGGATCACGAAAGTATACAAACTATGGCCGTGAAGCAACAGAACGAATAGTTAAAGGGCTTGCTGGTTATCCGATTGTTATCGTGTCGGGCCTTGCAACAGGAATAGATGGGATTGCTCATCGCGCAGCGCTTGATGCTGGGCTTCTAACCGTAGCCTTCCCCGGCTCGGGCTTGGACAAGAGCGTGCTTTATCCGCGAGCAAATCTTTCGCTTGCAAGAGAAATTGTTGATGCTGGTGGTGCGCTCGTTTCTGAGTTTGAACCAAACTTTCGTGCGGCACCTTGGACATTTCCACAGCGTAATCGAATCATGGCAGGTATTTCACAAGGTACGCTCGTGATTGAGGCAGAGGAAAAATCAGGGACACTTATCACCGCACGCCTTGCAGTTGAATACAATAAAAACGTTTATGCAGTTCCAGGATCAATTTTTTCTGCAACATCAAGAGGCGTAAACAATTTACTACGACAAGGAGCAACGCCTGTTACTTCATCAAAGGATATTCTTGAAGAGCTCGGGTTCGTTGAGAGAAACTTTTCAGAAGATCAGACGCAGCTTGATCTTTCTCGCTATACACCAGAGGAACAGGAGGTTCTCCTACTATTAGATGAACCCTGTACACGTGAAGAAATCCTCGCCACCGCTTCCGCCCCGACCGCGCAAACTCTTTCTACCTTAACGATTTTAGAGATTAAGGGCATAATCCGTGAGCGTATGGGTAAAATTGAACGGACAAAGTAGCGTAGTCAGTAATTTGACAAAATACATATTCATGTGCTAATATATATACAGATGTCATGGCATTCCGCTGTGACCACCCTGGAGATTGAGCACATGGACATGCTGGTTATCCTGCTTCCCTTTTTTGCGTTATTCTTCCTGTCAGAAACTCTCGGCGCGCTTCGTTCTTTAACGAGACAAAACTCGCTTGACGCGAAGGTCAACCTGCTTGCGAAGATGATTCTTATCCTCGCAATGATGTCGATGACCGTGGTCGTCCTGCTGGTTGTCCTGTACTTCAAACGATAAAATCTACTCAATACTCAACCTCGTAGCTGCTTGCAGCCAACGAGGTTTTTTTAAAAAATAATTGCAAAATGAATTAAAAATTTGCAAAAAAAATCACTCTATAGTACTAATAGACACTAATGGCTGTTAAACAATACAAACTTCTTATTGTCGAGTCTCCATCAAAAGCGAAGACAATTGGAAAATATCTCGGAGATGATTACGTCGTAAAAGCGAGCGTTGGACACATTCGTGACCTTCCAAAAAGTAATAAAATCGCGATTGATATTCCTGCTGGTTTTGTCCCCCACTATGAAATCTCAAAGGGCAAAGCAGAAGTCGTACACGAAATAGAATCGCTTGCAAAAAAAGCAAGTGAAGTTCTTCTTGCAACAGACCCCGACCGCGAAGGAGAGGCTATCGCATGGCACATAAAAGAAGCAGTTGGGCTCAAGAACCCCAAAAGAATTGTCTTTTACGAAATTACTAAAAATGCCATCGAGGAAGCGCTGAAACATCCGCGTACTATTGACGAGAACTTGCGAAAAGCGCAAGAGGCTCGGCGAGTACTTGACCGCCTTGTTGGTTATGACCTCTCGGGGCTTATTTGGAAAAAAGTTCGTTATGGTCTATCTGCGGGACGTGTCCAGTCTCCGGCACTGCGTATACTCGTTGAACGTGAGCGTGAAATAAATGCTTTTATTCCTGAGGCATACTGGGCGCTTACCGCAAAAGTAAAAACCCAAAAAGGTACAGAGCTTGAACTCACTTGCACCGAAGAGCCTCGCGATGAATCTATAGTAAAAAATATTATTAAAATTGGTCGCACAAACCCCTGGATGGTGCGAGAAATAAAAGAAAGTGAGGTCGGACGTACCCCAAAAGCTCCATTCAGCACATCCACCCTCCAACAAGCAGCGAGCTCTCGTCTCGGATTTGCACCATCACGCACAATGATGGTTGCACAAAAACTTTACGAAAAAGGTTTTATTACCTACATGCGTACGGACAGCACGTCTATCTCCGTTGACGCACAAAAAGCAGTTATTGCAGAAGTTTCAAAGCGTTATGGTCCTACCGCAGTTGAGGCACGTGTTTTTAAAACTAAAAGTAAAAACGCTCAAGAAGCCCATGAGGCAATTCGCCCAACAGATCCACATAAAAATTCTCTTGGGGTTACTGCAGAGGAAAAGAAGCTGTATGAGCTAATTTGGGGTCGTACTATTGCCTCTCAAATGGTTGATGCAAAACTTGCGCGCACCACAATAATTGCAAACGTCCACGATAATTCGATTCCCAATTTTTCGGTAACTGGCTCACGGGTAATTCTTCCTGGATGGCTTGCTGCGGATCCAGATGCACGAGGTGAAGACGTTGAGCTCCCCAAGGTCAAACAAGGTGAAATGCTTATGTTGCTTTCGCTATCAGATGAAGCAAAGTTTACGGAACCACCGCCACGTTACTCTGAAGCTGGGCTTGTAAAAGAGCTTGAAAAGCGCGGTATTGGGCGACCTTCCACCTACGCATCAATTATTAAAACAATCTTGGATCGCGGATATGTCCTCAAAGAGGGCAAAGCACTTAGACCAACCGATACGGGTGAAGTTGTAAGCTCTTTCCTTGAAGAACATTTTATGAATTACATTAGTGATTCTTTTACTGCAGAAATGGAAGATAAGCTTGATGATATCGCAGATGGTACTCGAGAATATGCAAAAGTTCTTAAGGAGTTTTATGGACCATTCAGCAAAGAAGTAAAGTCAAAGGATAAGGTAGAAAAAGTTACCACACTAGGAGACGCAGACCCTCAATTTAAATGTCCGAAATGTAACGGGCCGATGGTTATTAAGCTTGCGCGTAATGGAAAATTTCTCTCATGCAAGAACTACCCGGAATGTATGGGCGCGCGAACAATAGAAGGTGCTGAGCTTGCTGGCCCGCGCGACACAGGAGAGCTTTGTCCTAAATGTGGAAAGGCTAATCTCGTTGAGCGCGAAGGACGTTTTGGCAGATTTATTGCTTGTGGCAGTTACCCGAAATGCAAATTTATCAAAAAGGATGAGCAAACCGCACTGTTGAATGCAACGGGCGTTCCCTGCCCTGTTTGTAAAAAGGGATTTATGACTGAACGTCGTGGCCGTTTTGGAGTTTTTTATTCTTGCACCAATTATCCTGATTGCAAAAATGCAATTAAAGCAAAGCCAACAGGAAATTTCTGCACGTATAAGAAAGATGACGGAACGATTTGCGGAGCCCTCATGATGGAAGGCACAAAAACAATTCCAGAACGTTGCAGTGATAAAACGTGCCCAAATCATAACCCGCATAAGCTCACAAGTAACATATAGTGCACACAGTCTGCACTGTGTGCCATCTCGTTTTTGTGAAGCGGAGCGATGTTTCGTCACCATACGAAACCGCGAGCTGGGGTCGCGAGCATTTTTGTTTGACGAAACAAAAATGACCTGTGACCAAAAACAATTCCAGAACGTTGCAGTGATAAAACGTGCCCCAACCACAATCCACACAAATTACTAAAGTAACAAAACAGCAAAAACTTGCTAACGTTGGAACTCTATGCAATAGTTCAATTTAGTACTAGGTCTTTACCCCATCCATCCAACATAAATAGCATCCAGTAAAAGGAGGCATTATGGCGTCTGCGAAATTGTTCTCCTTGGTTAAGACTGTTATGTACGAACTGCCAGACGAGGAAACTATTGTAGCGTCACAAAGGACTCTTGCAGACCGCTACCTCCAGCTTAAACTTGATCCGTTCATTTACGCGAATGGAAGCGTTCCGCAGGGTGCGTACCGTTCTGAAGAGCTTGTCCCCGGCAGAAAAGTTCAAGTGGAAATCTATAAGATAGTAGAACGCGCTAAACCGCTTCAAGTTCTCTCCTTTATTGAAGGTAGAGAAGGGCTTCACTTAGGCGGACTAGGATTAGTTTTGATTCAACGCGTTTTGCCAATCGGTCTCTCCTGCCTTGCTTTCGAAAGTGAAGATTTTGCACGAATGACTTCTCTCTCGCGCCTTCAAAATGGCGAATATCAATTTATGATTCTGAAGGACAACATTGTTCTTGATCAAAGTGATGGCTTTGTGTGCGTTAAACCTGTTTCCGATGAATAATCGCTACTGCGCCGCTGTCATGAAAAGTCCCCGAACACTCCAACGTGCGGGGACTTTTTTGCTGAAACCCGGATTTTTAGAAATTTGACCTTTATGGCATAGTAATAAAATGTTCAAGCCAAAGGAAAATGATGCCTGCCCAACGGTAAAGGAGATTGTCTCCCTCCTCAAGCACCCAAGCAAGGAAGATATAGCCCTAATAGAAAAGGCATATAGTTTTGCCGAAACTGCCCATGAAGGTCAGAAGCGCTATTCGGGAATGCCGTATTTTTCCCATGCGGCAAATGTAGGCAAGTACCTTGCGACGATCAATGTTGATGCTGCAACCGTTGCTGCAGGGCTACTACACGACACGATTGAAGACGGTGTCGCAACCCCGGAAGTAATCGAAAAAGAGTTTGGCGCAGACGTTCTTGGACTCGTCCAAGGGGTCACAAAAATGAGCAAGCTTAAATATCACGGCGTAGAGCGCCACGTAGAAAGCCTTCGCAAGTTTTTTATTGCAATGTCAAAAGACATCCGTGTTCTTATCATT
>JAKANJ010000011.1 GCA_021823825.1 bacterium
CGATCTAATGTCATGGAAAGACAGCAAGAAGTTGATAAAAATGATAAAGAAAAATATGAACGGATCCAGGTTGAACCACGAGCTACTGATGAGGAATACCGACTTGGTATGTGGAAAGAATCAATTGAGTCGCAGGTGCGCGATGCAGTTTTCGAATTGCAGCGAAAAGGCTATCGACCAGTATATTCTGGGTTTGACAATCTTTCTTCTGGCTCGCAGACAGTTTGGTTTGAAAAGGACCAGGACATGAATGTAAATGAAATGCTTAATGTCATGAAAAACCAGTTTAGTAATGATATTCTGTCAAAACTTACATCAATAACGCTAGACGACAAGATAATTGATGGAGTTATAGAAATCAACTTAACTCCCAAGAATAGAACAATGCCCACCGAGGAGTGGAAACCCATTTGGGATGCTATAGCGTCTAGTTTTCCAGAAAGAGAACATTCATCTGAAAGTAAAAAAAATAGTAATAACTGGAGGCAAGGTGTTGAGTTCCGAGAAATTCAAGATAAAATTCGGCAAGGTATAAATACACGAATTTCGTCTGATCTGCTCTATGTTGATGGAAAAGTAACAAAAATAGACCCGAAAGAATATTTAAACTCTGGGATCGATGATCTTGAAAAGGAGCTTCGTTCACTCATGATGGAAGAAAAATACAAAAAGGGTGATGATGTAAGGCTCATACAAATTGAAATTGATAAGATTCAAAGAGAACTTAATCAAAAAAATGCAAAGCTTTTTGAAAAGTCAAACGAAAATGCTGGCTAAAAGGACTAAAAATTGCTAGAAAGTTTTCTTTTTAAGAGCAGGGAGTTGTGGTGCCAAACAACTCAGGATATAATATATATATGATCACTTTTAACCAGATGGCTTTGAGATTAGTAGTTGCAATCCTTTTGGGCGCGCTTGTTGGTATTGAACGCGAGATTGCAGGCAGGGAGGCGGGCTTGAAAACAGGGCTGACTGTTGCTGCTGGCTCTGCAATGTTTGCAATTGTTGGACTCCAGCTCCCCTATATCGTTGCGCTTTCTCAAAGTGGTTTGCCGGAGATTATTGCCCGCAACAGTGGGTTCCTCGCCGTTATCGCAAACATTGTTGTTGGAGTTGGCTTTCTTGGCGCCGGGGTCATTATCAAGACTGACAAGCATATTCACGGCCTAACCACCGCAGCCGGCATTTGGGTAACTGCCGCAATAGGAGTGCTTGTCGGGATTGGCCTTATTGAATTTGCTGCTTTTGCAGCGGCAACGGTGACACTTTTGTTTTATTTAATCCGCAAATCTAATATTGAGCCTAAAATTCGCCCTTTGGAGCCAGAGGAGGTGTAGACGGTTTCCCTTTCATCTATGAATTAATCCCGCAAAATACCTCAACACTGTTGAGGTATTTTGCGTAGGCGGGGTTTTGGGTTCGCGGTATAATAGAGGGGTGAAAGCATTTGCAACCCCTCCTGCCCCAAAAGAAAAAGTCATCCTCCATATAGATGGAGACGCCTTTTTTGTTGGTGTAGAAGTTGCAAAGAACCCAAAACTAAAGGGCTTGCCCGTGGTCACCGGCGAGGAAAGGGGGATAGTCTCCGCGCTATCATACGAAGCAAAAGCGCTTGGTGTTGTGCGTGGTATGTCTATTTTTAGATTAAAGAAAGATTTTCCGAAGGTAATCATTTTGCCAGGCGACTACAAGTCGTACGCGGACTACTCTCAAAAGATGTTTGATATTGTGCATCGTTATGCATATGAAATTGAAGAGTACAGTATTGATGAATGTTTTGCTGATATCACGGGGTTGGATCGTACGCTTAAACTTTCGTATCAACAAGTCGCGGAAAAAATTAAAAAAGAAGTAAATGATGAGTTGGGGTTGTCGGTGTCTATCGGGCTCGCTCCAACAAAGGTCCTTGCAAAGGTTGCGTCAAACTGGGTAAAGCCAAATGGTCTTACCATAATTACTGTTGCGACCGCTCAAGATTTTTTGGCAAAAAAACCTATTGGAAAAATCTGGGGTATCGGCCCAAAAACTGCAGAGTTTTTGATAAAACGAGGAATATTTACTGCATTGGATTTTAGCAATAAGCCTCTCGCGTGGGTACAACAAAATCTTTCAAAGCCATACGAGTCGATATGGCTTGAGCTCAATGGTGTGCAAGTAATGAATATAGACGCAGACTTGAAAACGGTATACTCATCAATTCAAAAAACACGAACATTTCACCCCGCCACGAATGATAAAGCATTTCTTTTGTCTCAGTTTTCAAAAAATATAGAGGATGCTTGCAAGAAAGCACGCCACTACGAACTTGTGCCCAAAAAGATTTCACTATTTTTGAAAGATCAAAATATGAAATACTCAACATTTTCAATGAGGTTGCCATCGCCTTCAAGTTCTCCTGAAATCATTATGGCGCTTGCACACGAGCATTTTAATGATATGTATAAAAAGGGGACTCAATACAGAACAACGGGCGTAACATTACAGGACCTCATGCCGGACTTTGAATCGCAAGATGATTTGTTTGGGAGTAACGCTAAAATTAAAAAATTTGATTCTATACATAAACAAATTGATTCGCTGGAGGATAAAATTGGCAAGCGTGTCGTTTATCTCGGTTCAACACACAAGGCCTTGAAAGAGAAGGGCAAGGGCACCGATGCTGATGATCTTGATAGGGATTTGTTGTTTTTGTAATAGGGATAAGAATTAGTTTATCTCAATATCCACATACGAAACTTGAGGGAATTGATCCACGATTCGTTTCTCTATTTCATCAATACGGTTGCCGATGAGGCGAGGGATGCGATCGGTGGTGCGGAACATTAGCTTTGTAAATTTCTTGAAATCGTCCTTTATTTCATCAAATTCTTCTTTAAGATCGCCAGCCTCATATATTTCTTCATAAAGGGGCGTGCCGTTCCATTCAACGGTCGTGTAGATTCTGTATTTATTGATATCCACTGCGACAGACTTAAATTCTGTAACGTGCTCAATGCAGGGGTCTTCAAGCAAAAGTTCAATTATTTCCTCTGTTGTTTCTTCGTCCAACGATTTTCCAATAATGTATTGGTGGTTTTTAACAATAAGAATAATTGCCAAAATGCCCAAAATGAGCCCGATGATTATTCCACCTATGGAGTCATATATATTGTTGCCTGTAACATGCATGAGCAGTTGTGCAACAAGAGCGACCACTACGCCCAGTATTGCAGCGCTGTCCTCGTACACCACAGCAAGCGTTACTGGGTCCGCATTTGCAAAAATTTTTATAGAAAACTTTCTTGTTCCCTTGAGCTCTCTGAATGCAATGAGCAACGTGGTTCCCTCAATGACAAAAGAAACGAGGAGCACAACAACGGTAAAGTAGTTAACATCGTGTACAACGCCCACATCATAGTGGAGCAGTGAGTCAATCGAATGGTAAACCGTAACTCCAGCACCGATAAAGAGAATTCCGCATGCTGAAATGAGAGACCAAAAAAATCGTTCAATGCCGTAACCATATCCACGGAAGTTGTCCGCAGGTTTTTTTGAGCGTTTAAGGCCAACAAGAAGGAGCGACTGATTAAGGGTATCAGCAAAGCTGTGCACACTCTCGGCAAACATGCTGGCGGAGCCAGAGAGTGTCGCGACCATTGTTTTAATGATGGTAACAAAAAAGTTGCCGAATAGTGCAGCAACTACAGACTTCTTCCCCTCCACCTTATGAGACATTTGTTTCATTATAACACAAATTAGCAAAAAGTGGTATCTCGGGCGCATTTTGTAAATACTTGACCTCGGTGTTATAATATCAACGTTAATTGATACATATGACAAAAAAGCTGAATGTAAAGCAATATCTTGCCGCGCTTGCTGAGCCGAACAGGCTTGCGATTCTGAAACTTTTGAAAGAAGGAGAAAAGTGCGCCTGTGAAATACATCCGAGGATCAAATTATCACAAAATCTGTGTTCACATCACCTAAAAATTCTTAAAGATTTAAAACTCTTAAAGAGCAAAAGGAACGGCGTAGAAATTCTCTATTCACGAGATGAAAAAACAATCAAAGATTATCAGTCTGTGCTTGAAAAGACCATTTTATAATTAAATAATCAAAACAACCATGAACCCAATACTTGTATTCCTTATCATCGCCCTTATTGTCGGCTTTGTTACTGCCGGGTTAAAAATCCAATATGATCGCTTTTTTGCAATCATTCTCCTTGTGACGATGATGAAGCTTTCTGTTGTTGGTGCCGTGAATGTGTTCCTTTGGATCGTCTTCATGGGTAGCGGATACCTCCTATGGCAAAATCGAAATAAGATTATGGAGATGCCTCGCCAAAATTTGAATAAATTTTTGACGCTCATTCCTTTGCTTGCTTTTATTGGAGCGCTTGCAGGCTCTATATTCTTCAACAGCGTTGATTATCGTGTCCTTGTTGTAACATTGGGAATTATTGCGCTCGTCTACGGGCTACGCCTTGTTTTTATTCACTTCAAACCGCATGAACATGAATACAAGAACGAAAAGTCACTTTACCTAAAACTTTGCGCTATCTTTGGTCCGATAGTAAGTGGATTTTTTACAGGATTTATTGGCACCACTTTTAAATCAATTAAAATTCCATTTGGGGTAAAAGTTGGCAAAATGAACTTGGCGCAAACCTACTTAGGCAACTTGATCACTGCATTTTACGCGTCGTTCTTCGCAATTATTTTGCACGTATTTTATGTGAGAAAGGGGTTGTCTATGACGCTGCAAAATGCCACACTCGGTATCGGTTTATGGGTGGCAATACACATTGTTTACAAAGTAACGGATAAATATTTTAAGGATAAGTGGCGCAAAACCTTTCAAGTCATTATCGGTGCAATCTTGGTTCTTGTTGCGTTTAAATTTCTCTAAGTCGTTTGTACGTGGAGCTACAAGGGCAACCGTCTCGCAGACGGTTGCCCTTGTTTGCATTGTGCTATTTTACTTTTGGTTCTCAATGCACTACCATGTAAACTTATGATAGTTTCCAGGCTTCGCAGTTGGTATGGCCGTTTTGAGCGACCCATTTCCTCGTTGTCGCTTATTCTCGGGTTTGTCTTTGATGCCGTTACGCTCAAACGCGTTGATATGTTTTGGGAGAATTTTTGGATTGTTGCTCATCTCGCAATCGTCGGGCTCGTAATCGCTCTTATTCACACTCATGAAAATGGTGGAAATGATGAAGCTGATTCAAGCAAAGCTCATTTTTGGTATGTAAATATCCTGCAGTTCTTTTTTGGAGGGATTTTCTCAACATACCTTGTTCTTTATTTTAGGAGTGCTGATTTGTTTGTAACTTGGCCATTTATCGTTATCCTTGCTGTCGCTTTTGTTGCAAACGAATCACTCAAGCGCCACTATGTGAGGTTGAGTTTTCAAATTGGTTTATTTTTCCTCTCTATTTATTCGTTCGCAATTTTTTTGGTCCCCGTACTATTACACCAAATAGGTGATGCAATTTTTGTACTGTCGGGGGTTGTGAGTGTTCTTTTTATTGGCATATATATATTGTTACTTTTCTTTCTTGCAAAAGAAAAGTTTTCGGGAAGCAAGAAAATTTTGTTCTTTTTGATTACAGGGATCCTTGCGGTCGTTAATATTTTGTATTTCACCAACCTGATTCCTCCTATACCACTTTCTCTTAAAGATGCCGGTGTCTACCACTCAATTCAAAAGAATGCGGATGGTAACTATGTAGTCACATATGAAAATTTAGGACTTTCTGGATATTTCAGCTTATATCCAAAATTTCAGGAAGTAGCAGGGGATACCGTTTATGCATATAGTGCGATTTTTTCACCATCAAACCTAAACACCACTATTGTTCACGAGTGGCAATATTATGACGGCATACAAAAGCTCTGGGTTACCGTGAATGAGGTCGCCCTGCCCGTTATCGGAGGTCGCGATGGGGGATTTAGAACGTTTTCTTCACAGTCCAATGTTTTTGACGGGAACTGGCGAGTAAATATAAAAACTGCGCAGGGTCAGCTTATCGGCCGTTTGCGATTTAGTATTGTTCAAGGGAATACTGAACCCCCACTTGTGACTGATATAAAGTAGATATGCGCGCTGTTTAGAGCGTTCATATGTTAATATATTTCATATGAATCAAGAGCAAGCGAACAAAACACTTTCAAGCATATTTAAAAGTTTTATGTTGGATGAGGTTCCTTCGTATGCGAACAAACTTTATTATTCGTTGGGGTTTCTTTCGGCGACTAGTCTCATAGTTCTCATTGCTTCTGGTTTTGTCCTTGTTTTTAACGGACCCAACTGGTGGCTTTCGACTACTATGGGAACGTATACTCGTAGTGTCCACCTTTGGGCAACTCAAGCATTCATATTTTTTATTTTATTGCATCTCCTCATTGTATTCCTTACATCAGGGTACAAGGCATCTCGCAAGCTCACCTGGGTGCTGGGCTCGCTTATGTTTGTTGCCGCACTTTTTGAGGCAGAGTTTGGATACGGTCTTCGTGGAGACTTTTCATCTCAGTGGCGCGCGCTCCAGGCATCGGATCTCTATAATGGCAGTGGCTTGGGTGCCTTCATCAACAACATAAATTATGCGCAAATTTATGGCATTCACATCATTATCATCCCGTTGTTCATCCTTGTAATTTTGTTTTTGCATTATACGTTGGTCAAAGTAAGAGGTTTGGCAAAGCCATTTAAACAGGATGTTAAATTTCGTGTAGTAAAGGCCAACCATACCGTTCTTTTTTTGCGTGGAATTGTTTTGGTCGTGGTCATCATGATCCTTGCGTTGTTTTTTAAATCTCCGCTCGTTTTGCCGACAACTATTAAGTCCATTGCGCAGACCGACCCTGCCCTTGTCGCAAAGACTCTTATTGCCGAGGTGAACAAGACTTCAGATACGGCAACCTATTCAGACAACATAGACCCCTACAGATTTGACACGGCGACGGTTTACGTGGGCGTACCATTTTCTGAATATGTACAAAGTAACGGTGTGACGAATACATGGGAGCTTTTCAAAAATCAATCAGCTGAACAGCAGGCTGAACAACTTTCTCTCGCTAGCCAGTATTTTGATGACAATGGTGTGCTTGCTGCTTCTTCAACAAGTTCGATTATTGCGACAGTAAGTGTCTTAACTAAAATGGCACAAAGCGGGCTGTATGAGGCCTCCCTGCGTGCTCAAACAGCAGGTGACGATCGTACCTATGTTACTCGATTTATTGCAGACACGGGGATTCTTGATACGAAAGCAAAAGAGCTAGGGATGACAACTGAGCAATACGGAATGCTTCACGAGGAAAAGGGATCAATTCCACCAGGTGCGTGGTGGCTCGCGCCAATAGGTTTTCTTGACCAGACTATTCTTTCAAACGACCCAAATCAGGATCGCGATGGAGCGGAAATCCTCGGAATACTTATTTTTTTGTTGATTGCTTTTCCTTACATACCATACCTAAATAGGATTCCTGAAAAAATTGGCGCAGATAGATTTATTTGGAAAGACAAGAGTATAGAAATAGAAAAATAATAAACTTACCGTTCGTTAAGCTCATTGTAATGTGGTATTATTAACAAATACCGCATTATTGTTATCCATAATTTATTATATGAAATTGAAAAAAATTCGTTTACTTGGGCTTCTTGCGTTTGGAGTTTTATTTAGTGCCTCTACTGCTCTTGGGTCCGGTGCGCCTTTGGTCACATCCTTTACGGCATCACCGCAGTCAGTAAATTATGGATATTCAACGCTCCTGTCATGGAATATTATAGGCGGAACTGGCCACGATTTACTCTTTGTTTGCCCAATCGGAGTAACGGTCAAAACGGCTAGCGGTTCGATTTTTCCTTGCAACACAAGACAATCAATAAGCTCCAATGCTTCCGACTCTGGAACTTTTTACATTAACAACATTACCGGCAATACGATAACTCTTCCCGTAAAATTATTTCCAAAAGACTCATCAGGAGCTGATTACGATGGAGGCGTGTCAACATTAAGTTTGTCTGTGGGCAGTGTTCCACACCCTATTACAGATTTTTCTTATGCAACATCTTCATCAACAAATGCGACAGCGCCGGTATCACTTTCTTGGACGGGTGTTGAGATCGGCGGAACAAATATGCAATTTGATTGTCAAAGCGGAGTTCAAATATTCTCTACAAATCCAGCAGTTACGAGCCCCATTCCTTGTGCACAACCTGCGTACCAGACCGACTTGGCTCAATCAGGTACGGTGAATGTATATTTTGCGAACAGCAACGCGTATGCTGTTGATGAGTCAGTGAGAATTTTGCCAGCTATTTCGCCGGGGGTCTATGATGCTACACACGCGCAGACGGTTACTATCACGATTCCTCCTCATCCCGCAAAGTATATTTCTTCTATATCTACGTTTGCAGGATCTCAAATGTCTGTTCTTTCTGGGCAAAGTGTAAGCTTTACGTGGGACACAAATAATACTGCTGGTGTTAATTTTGAAATGCCATGCAATAACTCTGTCGTGCTGAGTAGTGTTGTGGGAGGCGCAACAACAACATTGCCTTGCGGTGTTCCAGCATTTAAGACGGTACTACCGACAACGGGGACAACGACAATCTTTTTTACAAACAAAGGTATTTCTGCTCAGTCGGCAGACATTTCTCTCTTGCTCCAGAATGCTGATGGTACCTATGACGGAACAAAATCTCTAGAACTTACTATTTCAGTTTTTGAACCTGGGCGTATTGTTGCACCTACTGATGCAACCCCTATTGCTTCAATAACGCCTGTTGCCCCTGTGACGCCTACTGTGGCCGCGGAAGTGACGCCGACGGTAAGCACCGAGTCCGTTGCTGCTGCGACAACAACGCCAGCCACTGGAAGCATCTTAGCTGCACATCCCGTAACCTTTAACACATTTTTGCATCTTGGTTCGCGTGGAGCGCAGGTTTCTGCATTACAAAGTTTCTTTAAGCAAGATTCGTCGCTGTATCCTGAAGGGTTGGTGACAGGATATTTTGGACCACTAACGCTCTCAATCGTGGAGCGCTTTCAGGAGAGATACAACATTGCAAAACCAGGTGATGACGGTTATGGGCTTGTTGGGCCTTTGACACGTGCAAAACTCAATTCAATGCAGTCATTTTAGGTAAATCTGCCAATTTGTAGAGTAATGAAGGGGCGCTTCTTGCGAAGCGCCCCTTCATGCTATTATTTAGGTGGTCACAAAGAGTTATTTATTGAAACCTTTGAAAAAGCAATAAGCTAATATGATTTGATTAGCGCTTTGACCTTAAAAACCTATTAATTAAATTATTACAATTATGAGATTATTAAAATCTAATTCATTGCGTACTCTTGCGGTTATGCAAGTCTCTGTGCTTGCTTTTGCAGCCGTACTCGTTGCAGCTGTACCAACAGCCGCTCACGCATCGGCCTTTAGCTTTACGCGCAGTCTCGGTATCGGTGAGCGTGGTGATGACGTAACAGAACTCCAAAATAAACTAGTAGCAGAAGGAATTTACTCTGGTCCAGTTACTGGATACTTTGGTCCGCTTACCGCAGAGGCAGTAAAACTCTTTCAGGCAAAATATGGTATTAGCCAAGTAGGGTTGGTTGGGCCACAGACAAGACAAAAACTTAATGAAGTTGAACAAGAGGGAATAAATACTGGTACTGAGGCATCAGCATCTTCTACCGAAGCAACATCTACAGAGTCAACGGATTTACATGCGACCTCAACTGAAGCAGTATCTTCAGAAGCAAGTTCTACTGAGGCGGTATCAGCAGAGTCTCCTGACAAAAATGCAACTTCAACTGAGGCAACGTCATCAGAGGACAACAATGGCGCTGGAGGCTGTTCTGACGGTCACAAATACAATGCAAATACTGGTGCGCTCTGTCCAGTAAATGCGTCAGGTACCGGAGGTGATTTCGGAGCTTCGGTATCAGCTTTTGCTCGTTCTTTGCAACTTGGTGCCCGTGGTGAAGACGTACGACAGCTTCAATTACTCCTTATCAATGCAGGGTTGCTTTCAGCAACCTCAACAGGTTACTTTGGTCCACTTACCGAGGACGCACTCAAGAGGTTCCAGGAACAGCATGGGCTTGGAGCAACCGGTGAAATGGACTCAAAAACTCAGTCAGAGCTTGATAACTAGATCTTGCTAAAAATCTAGTTAAGCACAAAAACGCTCACATAAATTGTGAGTGTTTTTGTTAATGCTATATAAATTTTTGAGATACCTCATTAGGTACGTTGAAATAGTTATGCACAGGTGTTTCTTGACAAATTTTCAGAAAGTTACAGACTGTGGGGGTTAATCTTGTTTGGTGAGAAAGAGGGAAATAGAGAGAGAAAGCAATGAACCGCAGTTCCTATATGGACGCTTGAACTGCGCGGAGCTACTAGCGTAACCGGTCTTTCAGGAGTACCGGTTTTTTTATTTTTCTCTTAGCGTTTTGTTCATTGGTCTTAAGCATATTATTCGTTTCTTAACATTAGAATTATGACGCAATCAAAATCGCTTTCGTTCCGAGCACTCTCGGTGCTCCCGCTTTCTTTACTCGCCCTCGTTTTTGTTTTTAATTTCGCAGCAGTTAACGTCGCTCATGCAGCGGTGTCATTGTGTGGTGGCGGACCTGGTTCCTCGCCAATTCTTACGGAGGTCAATCAACATATAGTCAATAACCCCGACTCCTCAAATTCAGGAAAGGGTGATTGGGCAAATGATACTTATGTTCGAAATATAAAAGTATGGGAGACTTCAACTCCCGGAACATACTGTGGAGTAACTACTGACACGGGAACATTTACGACAAACGGAACTTTTTCGCCGCAGTCTGGCGACGCACTCCCGTCAAATATAACGGGAACAATGACTGGTGGAGAGACATGGGAAATTGTCGGTGCAACTAGCTCAGCGCCAACATTGTCTGACAACTCATGGGTACCAGGACAAAAATATTCGGAATGGACAACCCAGTATTTTGATGCAACTTCTACTCCCACATTACTTAGTTGGGCGTGGGACTATACATCTCCACTTGGAGAGGTATGGCATAATGCAGTTGATGTAAGTACTGGCGATATCCATGCAGTATATGACTCAACTTCAAAAGTTGGGTATGCCACAATTCAAGATGCAGTAACGGCAGCAGCTGATGGAGACACAATTGTGTTAGGTTCAGATTTTACAACCTCAGCTCAAATAACTATAAGCAAAGCGATCACTCTTGATGGAAATGGATATACGATCCATGCATCGTTTCCAAAAGTAGATAATACTAATAATTCAGCAATTGGAATCGGTCATAATGATGTAACCATTAAGAACCTTACTCTAGATGGTACTGGAGGCCAAACGTACCCATTTCAACTCCATGGTGTCAATGCCTTCCTTTCGTCGGGAGTAAACCTTGACAGCGTCACGATTAAAAATTTTGGAGGATCCGGTGTTGTGGTGAATGGCTCAGATGTTACAGCAACAAATCTTAACACAAGTGGTGATGGGTGGAACTCGGTGAATGTTGATCCAGGTGCCGGAGTTACTGTGCCATCAGTATTCACACTCAATAGTGGTAATCTGGGAGATAACTATCAAATTTGGTCTGATGGTAAGTATGTAACTTCATCTGCAACGGTTGTTGTTAACCTTCCAACTGATTATCTTAAATATAAGGTTGTAGATCCCAAAAATCCTGGAACGCTATGGGAAAACAAGCCAATCTCAAACGTTGCAGTGATTACCGATAATGGGACTTCTACTGCATACACAACAATTCAAGCAGCAATTAACGCAGCAAATCCTGGCGACACAATAAACGTTGGACCTGGAACTTACAGCGAAAACCAAATTACGATAACTAAGCCTGCTACCATTCAGGGTTCTGGTGTAGATGTCTCAATCGTTGATGGTGGAAACGCGCTTCTTACGGATTCGGGACTAGTTAAAATAACTGCAACGGGAGATGTAAAATTTGACGGTTTTACACTTAAGAATGCTGGAGGGCCGTTAAAGGGTGCATTTAAAGTTCGCGTGGGCATCGCAACAGATGCAACGAGCGGTAGCCCAACATATACAATCTCAAATAACAAGATACTCGGAACTAACGATGCTAATGAAGAACAAGACTATGGTTTCTATGCTATGCCAGGCGGACTAGAGAACATCGTTTTCTCGAACAACCAAATTACCCAAACGGGAGCAAACGCAATCCTTGTTGAAAAGCATCCTGGTGCGACATTAATTAGCAACAATACGCTTGACGTTGGCGCGTTTGGTTCAGATGCAATTTTCTATATGACATACGGAGGCGTGGATATCACGACACCTCAGAAAATTGATAAAAATATCATTGACGTCGGTACTGGGAGTGGAAAAGATAATGCAACTGGTATTAGTTTCATGAGTTCCTATAGTGGGTCGGGTCCTCTCGGTGAAGGAAAATACTCAAATATTGAAGTTACAAATAACACAATTAATAATCTCGGAGCATCACGTCGCGGAATTAGTCTCTATAATGATGGCTTGACTGATGGTTCTGCGGGCGAGATAAGTGGAGCAACTATATCTGGTAACACGATTACGGGAACAAGTATTATTCCATCAAATTTTGGCATTCGTTTGGCTGGACTCGTGGATGGGAGTATCGTGACTAACAATACAATTAAAAATGCCGCAACTGGCATTCAGATAACGACTGGACGCAACTCTGGATCCGCCACCCCTACTGACACCCTTGTTCACATGAATGGGCTCGAAGCTAATGGCGTTTCTGTTGACAATTCAGCTACATCAACTGCTCTTGACGCCACCAACAACTGGTGGGGCACAGCAAGCTCTACACTTATTGCTGGTATGGTCACTGGCAATGTAAACTTCACACCATTCTGCGTAAACGATACGTGCATTACTGCTGACACTTCAGCTCTTGATGCAGCGCGCAGCGCAGCTCAGGCTTTGATCACAATCAATGCATCTGAGTCATCAACGCCAAATCAGCACGTTATTGGTTCTCTCGCAATACTTAAAACTGCACTTGCCGCTGCAACAGCAACAAGTGCTGATCCTCAGTCAGTTGTAGATTCACAGGCAACAACATTGAATGCAGCTATCGCTACGTATAATGCTGCAATCGTTCCAACACCAGCTCCTGTAAGCAATGGTGGCGGCGGCGGGGGCGGATCGTCAGCAAGTTCAAATGGTAACGGTGGCGGATCAATCTACGTTCCTGCGCCTCGTCTCCAGACCGTGTATGCAGATGGACATGTTGTTTACCTTGATACACCCGCTTCAACCGTATC
>JAKANJ010000012.1 GCA_021823825.1 bacterium
TATTATTGAAATCCTTCGAAAAGCACATGTACCAATTGCCCAATCTTTATCAAAAGACGGCCTCGCACAGCAACTCGCAATTGCCGAGCGAAGTGGTGCCCCCTACACAATTATCTTTGGCCAAAAAGAGGCTCTTGAGGATACTGTCATTGCTCGCAATATGGAAACACGCTCCCAGGAAACTGTTAAATTAGCCGACTTGCCCGACTTTGTTAGACACCTAAAAGAAGAGCTACGCTAGTTTAATCCTCTTTTTCTTTTAAAATCAGTAGAATTTGCATTCAAAGCATCTTTGTGGTAACCTATCGCCTATGTCTACGGTAAACGCAGAAGTCAAGAAAAACAACAACGAGAACGCAATCAGCCTTATCCGCCGCTTTACCAAGCGCGTACAAGGAGCGGGAGTTATTCCTCGCATTCGTTCTATCCGATGGAGCCAGCGCAAGCCATCTGCTTTTAAGATGAAAAAAAGCGCACTTGTCGTCCTCGCACGACGTGCAGAATTTGAAAAACTCGACAAACTTGGAAAACTTGTTAAGGTCGCAAAGAAAAGAGGACGCTAGTCGCAACAATGCCGCTCACGATTACAAACACAGCAAAAGGCAAGCTCCCCCGCTTGCCTTTTGCTAAAATTGCCACCGCTGTGCTCGGACCTAAATACGAGTGCGGACTTGTTATTGTAAGCTCAAGGAAATCTCGCGAACTTAATCGAACCTACCGATCCAAGGACTCCTCAACCAACATCCTCGCTTTCCCTATTGATAAAAATGAAGGAGATATTTTTTTGGATTTAAAAAAGGCACGCTCCGAGTGCGCACTTTTTGACCGTACGTACACCAATTTTGTAGCATTTCTTTTCATACATTCACTTTTTCATTTGAAAGGTTTCGATCATAGTAGTAAGATGGAGGCACAGGAGCGAAAAATTCGCGCGCTCTTTGGTATCTAATAAGCGAACATCACAATGCGCACTCCAACAAAACGCATCGCCACTGGAATCGATGTCGGGACACACGTTACTCGTGTGGTTGTTGTTGAGCACACGAGTGGCGAATCTCCACGTATCATTGGTATGGGTAGCGCAGAAACGCGCGGATTGCGCCATGGATATATTGTGAATAAAACTGATGCCACGGAAAGTATCCAAAAGGCAATTCTCAATACAGAAAAAATAATTGGTTTCAAAATTAAAAATGCTTTTCTTTCCGTGGGCGGCATAAGCCTTGAGTCCATGGTCGGACACGGGAGCACAATTATCTCTCGAGCATCTGGCGAAGTCGGTGATATTGATGTACAAAAAATAGAGGCAGAAGCAGAAGAAAGCCTTCCTCGACTGGCGAATAAACGCATCGTCTTTAGAATGCCCCTCCGCTACAAGCTTGACAACAAGGAGACCTTGACTGACCCGCGTGGGATGATCGGCACAAAACTTGAAGTCAAAATGCTCTTTATTATTGGCCTCGAACAGCATCTTGATGACATTGTGCAGACCATTGAAGAACTAGGAATTGAAGTTGACGAGATCATCCCCTCGCCTATCGCCGCTGGTCAAGTTGCTCTCAATAAAAAACAGCGTTCTGTTGGATGTGCGTTGGTGAACATCGGCGCAGAAACGGTCACCATTGCCGTTTTTGAAAATGACATACCCATCTCATTCCAAGTATTTCCTATTGGATCTACAGACATTACAAACGACATTGCTATTGGACTTAAGATTCCGCTTGAAGAAGCTGAGCGAATTAAATTGGGAAGCTCAACTGGTACCTATTCTAAAAAGAAACTTGCGGATATTATAGAAGCGCGATTATACGACATCTTTGAACTTGTTGAATCACATTTAAAAAAAATTGGACGTAGCGGACTTCTTCCCGCTGGAATAATTTTGACGGGAGGAGGTACGGGTATTGCCACCATTGAAGACCTTGCAAAAGCCGTGCTCAAACTCCCCTCGTCGTTGGCACAACCAGTCGTTGCAAATGCTGGCAAACATATTGTAAAAGACTCATCCTGGCTTGTTGCTTATGGGCTTGCACTCTACGCACTCCAAAAACCCGAAGGTACAAAAAGTACGACAGCTCGTGATATTTTGAATACCGTAAAAAGTTGGGTAAAACCATTTTTACCTTAACTTTACAGAGAGATTTAATATTGATATCATCCTACTGGAAAAGTCATGGCAAACCACCTATGGTGGAGCCTAAAATCCTAAGGAGGTTTTCCTGTGGACCCAAAACGATTTCGAACAGCATTTGAAACCGTCCAAAAGTTACAACACCGTTCTTCTCTGCCAGAAGAACGCAACCGAGCCTGGGAAGAGCTCAAGGAAGCTGCTACTCCCGATCACGTTGGAAAGAGTAAGAGCTTTCGTTTTTCCGACAGTGTGAGTTGCTCGTGTGGATGGGAAAGCCCTGGATATTGGGACCTTTTAGAAGCTGCCTGGGATGACTGGGCCGCGCACGTAGCGGATACCTGCGGAATCATGCCCAGGAGATGCCCCTGCGGCAAGATGTACACCCCCATCGAAGGCGGCGCGCCCTGCCACAAACTTGAGCCACTTTAATAGCTCCATTCCCCCAGTTACTTCAACCACGCAAAATGGCCCCGAACTCCGGGGCCATTTATCATATATGTGGACTTCTTTTGCCCCCTTTGCTATTGTAGTGGTACTAGCAATTATTAGTATTAAATTAGACCATATCGTATGTCAAAAGTAGAACCCGAAGTTGAAACATTTGCTCGCATTAAGGTAATCGGTGTTGGAGGTTCCGGCAAGAATGCAGTGAACCACATGGTGGACTCAAAAGTAAAAGGTGTCGAGTTTATCGTGATGAACACCGATGCACAAGACTTGCATCACTCTCTCGCAAAAAAGAAAATTCACATCGGGAAAAATATTACGCGAGGCCTTGGTACAGGAATGAACCCCGAGCTCGGACGCAAGGCTGCAGAAGAAACGAAAGAGGAAATTCAGGGAGTTCTAAAGGGCGCTGATATGGTCTTCATTACGTGCGGTATGGGGGGCGGAACAGGAACAGGCGCTTCCTCAATCGTTGCGACTGTTGCAAAGGAGCAAGGAGCTCTCACTATCGGTGTTGTTACTCGTCCATTTTCATTTGAAGGAGCTCACCGTGGTCGCCTTGCTGACCAAGGACTTGAAGAACTTCGCAAGCAAGTTGACGCGCTTATCGTTATTCCTAACGACCGCGTTATGCTTATCGCCGACAAGGATACAACGTTTAAAAATGCATTTAGAGCATGCGACGAGGTTCTTCGACAGGCGGTTGAGAGTATTTCTGACCTCATCACAACTCCTGGCATTATTAACGTAGACTTTGCAGATATTCGTGCGGTGCTTTCAAACTCAGGTTCAGCACTTCTTGGACTTGGTTCCTCAAGTGGAGATAACCGTGCGCAAGAAGCGGCACTCGCTGCTATCAACTCCCCTCTTCTTGACCTTTCTATTTCTGGGGCAAAGGGCGTTCTCTTTGCAATCGCGGGTGGCGACGATCTTCGTATGCATGAAATCAACGAAGCTGCAAAAATTATTACTGAATCGGTTGACCCAGACGCACGCATTATCTTTGGCGCGATTCATGACGAAAAACTAAAGAAAAATGAAATCAAAGTAACCGTTATTGCGTCAGGTTTCCCTGAAGGTGTTGAGAAGCGCAACCTTTTCTCTGGAGCAACAAAACAACAAGCAGTACGACGCGAGGAAGCGCTCGATAAACATGTTGAGCCAGTGGGAGAAATTCATCACAGCTTCATGGAGCAAGAACCAAAGAAAGTTGATGTATCCCACACCGCAACACCCGCAAATGCAACCGTGAGTGCGCCTGCTCCTAAGAAAGCAAAAGAGCCGGTAGCAATTATTGACCTAGAAGCAGAAGACACGACAGAAGACTGGAGTGCCATTCCTGCGTTTTTGAGACGTCCCAAGAAAGCCTAATTTACACTATAAAAACATGTACGACTTAATTATCATTGGTGGAGGCCCGGCAGGGTCAGCAGCTGGTGTTTATGCTGCGCGCAAGAGACTCAAGACACTCATGGTGGCTGACTCCGTTGGAGGTCAGTCTGTTGTATCTGCAGAAATACAAAACTGGATCGGAACTATAAAAATATCTGGGGAGGAGCTTGCAAACTCAATGAGAAAACACGTTGAAGCGTACGCGTCAGATATTCTCACTTTTGCAGAAGAACGAGCAGAAAAGATTGAGGCAAAAGATGGAAACTTTGTCCTTACGACAGAAAAAGGTTCCTACACCACGCGTGCCGTTCTTATTGCTGCAGGTAGCCATCGTCGCAGACTTGAAGCAATAGGAGCAGATCAATTTGAACACAAAGGACTCACCTACTGTGCCTCGTGCGACGGTCCACTTTTTGAAGGACAAGACCTTGCCGTTGTCGGTGGAGGCAACGCTGCTCTTGAAACAGCGATAGAACTTCTTGCTTATGCGAAAAGTGTTCTAATCTTCAACAGAGGAGAAGATTTTCCCCGTGCAGATGCAGTAACGGTTGAGAAAATTCTTTCAAATCCAAAAATTCGCGTAATCAACAACGCAGAAATAACAGAAGTCAAAGGTGACACTTTTGTAAACGGACTTGTCTACAAAGATAAGAAAAGTGGCGAGACCAAGGAACTTCCCATCGGAGGTATCTTTGTTGAGATTGGACAGCTCCCCAATACCGAATTTGTAAAAGGCCTTGTTGATTTGAATGCACAAAATCAAATCATTATTGATCCTCGCACTCAACAAACCCACACAAAGGGCATCTGGGCAGCTGGGGATTGCACTGACGTACTATATCATCAGAACAACATTGCAGCAGGAGATGCAGTTCGCGCACTTGAAGATATCTACAAAACCCTGCATACAAAATAATATTTATCTAAAAAAACCAGCTTCTAGAAGCTGGTTTTTTTAGATAGCTGCGCATATCATTTGCACCTACGTATTGCCCGTGGTATGTTTATTTCTATGACTGGACAAATTGCAACAACATTTCTTGGTAACGATCTTGTGTGGTGGACAGGGATTCTCGGTGGTGTATTTTTTGTCCTTTTGGTAATTACGGCAGCAGTTAAACAGTACAACTTCAATATCTTCATGAAGTGGCAAGTTCGTCTTACTTCCCTTCATCATTGGTTCGGATGGCTCACCGTTGGGTTCCTTCTCCTGCATTTCCTCCTTGCAATATTCCAGTTTAATCTCCATGTCTTTTTTTAAGACAATCAAACATTGGTTTACCGAAGCACCCCATTTCGAAGGCACTATTACCGCATCGGAGCGTATTGGGGCGCGCATTCAAAAAGTGACGATTAGTCTACCTGCGCCAGTTGCGGTACCCTTCCCTGTCGGCTGTTTCGTTCAAGCAATGACCTGGGGTGTGATCCCCCGTGCTTATTCTGTCGCAACCGCAACAACAACCTCGTTTACACTCCTTGTTAGTTTCAGCGGCATGGGAGCAGGTTCGCGATTTTTTGCCGAGGCACCTATTGGTACAAAGGTAACATGCTATGGACCCTTTGATGATTTTCCCTACCATGCAGGAACAGGTCGTACTAAAATATTTTTTGCAACATCAACGGGCGTTGCACCCTTCCGAAGAATGGTAGAAATACCCCTGAAAGAAGGATTTGAGACTGCGCTCTTCCTTGGCACACCAAAAGAAGCAGACATTGCATTCAAAAAGGAGTTTGAAGATCTTGAACGAGCGAATCCCCTTTTTCATTTTATTCCCGTTCTTTCCGCTGGCGATACAACATGGAAAGGAGCGCGCGGATATGTGACCGACCAGTTTAAAGGGCGAGGCGACCTCTTGAGGGAAAGCGACATCTATATCTGCGGCGTTCCCATGATGACTGCTGGGGTCCTTGCAATGCTTAAAAAGGAAGGTGTTCCCGAGAGCCAAATTTTTGTGCAAAAATTTGGCTAACAAGCTATACTAAAGTAACTATATGCAAAAGATAAAAGAAACAACCTACCCAGGGCTCAAAGGTGTTCGAAGGTACGGACTAATTCTTGTCGGTACGCTAGCGGTACTCCACCTGGTCGCATATTTCTCCATACGATGGGTAGAGACAAATGAGATTCGCAATGAACTTGTGCAATGGTCACAAACCCTTCCTGCTACAAGTGCCACCCAGCCAACAGCAGAAGTACATCTTCCTCAAGATATTTTTGCCCTTCACGTAAAGACGTTGGACCGAACAGGCTTTTATGAAACGAGAACGGATGAAGGATACCTCGTCTACGCAAACCCAGAGAATAACTACATTCTTGCAAAATCAAAAGAATCAATTAATCGCGAGCTTACAAATTTTGCTATAACCCTTGGATCACTTTTCGCAGGCGAGCTTGTCCTCCTTTTTGGATGGTGGATGTTTGCCAAAGCAAAAGTTCGTGAATTATTTGAAGTAGTATAAATTTATGACACCCTTTCAAAAAAATCTGCAAAAATTTTTTATATTCTTTTTTACCGCAGCATCAGTTGGCATTGTTGCTATCGGTATTAACCGTGCAAAGAACGCAAAAGGAATAAACTATGTCCCAACCCCCGCACCAGACCAGCCAACACCAGCTCAGAACAATACGGGCACGGGAGCAACAACGGCGACGACAGGAACAGCTCCTTCCGTTCAGGGCACTACCCAAGCAGCAAACGGCGCTGTTCTTGCGTATACGGGCAGTACCTATCAAACACCGTACGGAAACGTTTCAGCGGCAATCAAGGTCAAGGACGGTAAAGTGGTTGCCGTAACAATGCCACAACTTCCCGACTCCCCACCATCGCTCTACGCCCAGCCCTATCTCATCAGCCAAGCGCTTCAAGCTGGCTCTGCAAATATTCAAGGAGTTTCCGGCGCTACTTATACCAGTCTTGCTTTCAAAGCATCCCTTGAAAGTGCAATTGCTGCTGCTCAAAAACAAGGACAAAAAGTTACTGCACAGACACCAAGTGTACAAACTGGTTCCGCCGCCTCAAACCCGACGACTGCGCCCGCCCCTTCAGTTCCTCGTAGATACAGCGAAGACGACTAGTTTGAAATAATTATGACTACCGGCACCCTGCACCGCGTTTTTCACTCGATGGGTATTGCCGTACATTGCACGCTCGTAGGGATAAACGCAAAAGAGGCCGAAGAACGTATCGCTGAAGCAGAAAAAATTTTTAATGAATTTGATTTACGATTTAGTCGTTTCAAGGAGACGAGTGAACTTCATCAACTAAATGTTTCTGCTGGAAAAGCACACAAAGTAAGCATAGAAATGTTTCAAGTTATCAAAAAATGTGTCGCCCTCGCGGAGCAAACAAGCGGCGCATTTGATCCTTCAGTCGGTGGAGTGCTTGCCTCATACGGGTATGGTCTTCCAAAGGATTTTACACCACCAAGCCCACTGCCCACGTATCGAGATATTTCTTTTAATGACAGCACACTTGAAATAACCCTAGCGTCGGGGCAAGTGCTTGAGCCTGCAAGTGTCGTCAAAAGTATGGCTATTGATATCGCCGCACAGGCTTTTCGCGGAGTGCCTGGATTTATGATAAATGCAGGGGGCGACATAATGACCCATGGCAAGTTTGAAGATGGGGCGCTTTGGAATATTGCAATCCAGGATCCACGTGACCCACGCGCGATTGTGGGAGCCCTGGGGATAGAAAACGCAGGCATCGCAACCTCAGGAGTTTACCAAACGCATGGCGAGAGCAAGGGACAAAAATGGCACCATCTGGTTGATATGCGAACGCAGGAAAGCACCAGCGGTATTTTGAGCGCAACAGTCGTCGCCCCAACTTGCGAACAAGCAGACACTGAAGCTACGCTCACAATTCTTCTCGGCATTACTGATGGCATCGCGCGTCTTGAACGAACAGGTCTCCCCTACTTTCTTATTCTTAATGACGGACTTGTCAAAAAAAATGCCGCGTTTGCTGCGCTTGAAGTCCCCGTTGGAAACCTTATTTCAAAATCAGCATAATTGACAGTAAAACATTCAAAGCGTAGGCTTTACGTCAGAGACATACTTCCTCAAAGGAGGCCCTGTGAGCGAACGTTCAGCGAACGACATCATCCAGGAAGTCTGCGCTGGTATCCTTCCCGAACATCCGATAGACCAATTCGAAATCAACCAGGCAATCGCCTCTTCCCAGGGCTACAAACTGCATCCCAACGGATTCCGCGAGTATCCGTTGGGCCCGTATCCGTAAGAACGAACAAAAAAAGCCGCCCACGGGCGGCTTTTATTACATAGCTCCAAGGTTTAGTCCATCTAATTATTGCAATGTATTATACGTTCTGCCACAATATAAAGTATATGACTGAGAACAAAGATGAAATAGAAATTTGGAAAAATTTTAACGAAGACACACGACAAGAAATTCGTGATCTTTTCGATGACAACCAAAACGAACACCTTGTTTTTTTAAAAAAAGCTCTTCAAAAAAATGATAACATCCTAAAAAAAATACCTGTATTCGTGGAATATGGCTTATCACGTGTCAGAGACGACGAAGATAATTTCGCGCTCTCAGACTATTTTTTTATTCTCTCGGAAATTAGAGGATTGTCTGATGATGTGCATAGTTTTTTTACTGACGTTATGATTTATTGTGAAGACAAAATGATAAATTTTACAAATGCTTCTCAAATTAAAAATTATTATATCAAAAAAATAACCCCACTCCTATAAATGCAAGGGTGGGGTCTCCCGGGACGGTTCTCATCGCTTCGACTTATTCGGCACAGCATGAGCGCGCTCAATTTTGCCAGTAACTACATAGGCCCGGCCTATGTAGTTACTGGTGCATTTCAATCGGTTCAGAAACCATTACAGGGATAGAATCAAGAATGGGGATATTTGTGCTGTTTCGTCAGGCATAGGCGCATTATAACCAAGCATGTAGGCATCTTGGTATATATGACCCTTGTATTTTCTAGTAATTATGGCATAATAGCTATCCAAACAATTTCAGCGGCTGTGGATAAGTACCCTTGTTATTTGCACGCTCCAAATGTAATATGAAAGTAAGGACTGGAGGTAACTTCCAGTCGGCAAGGCCCCGATTTATTTCGGGGCTCTTGTTTTTAGGGCCATTCCTTGAGTCCATACTCACCAAAGTCGCCCTTATACAGATGCTTGCGAATTACATCGAAAAGCTTGTTGTTCTCATCAGTTTTATCTTTTGCGTGTCTTGCCAGAGGGTAGGTACAATAATCCGCTAATTGAATACCATTAACATTGTCTTCCTTCGTAAAAAATAGGACTTCGTCATTAATACTGAGAAAAAGTTCTTTGTTGTGATAAAAAGTGCCATTCTTTTTTATATCCACAATCATTCCCTGTATTCTTTTACTCTCCTTCCTGCCCCTTGTTTCAAAAATAATTTTTGCTGGTTCTCCTTTTAGGAAATCTCCCAATCTTTCAAGAATCCAACTTATATTAGTCAAATAAAGGTCCCCAATATCATAATCCGAGCCCGTCTTCTCCTTAAACTTCTTTGCTTTCTCAAGTAACTTCATTTTGTTAATTGAAGACGAAATAATTGTGACTGAGCTTGCCTCCAGTACTCCAACCATTTTATGTTTGAAGTCATCATATTTGGCATCGTCAAGCAGCACCTTAAATATCCCGTCCTTTCGCCTTATTTCATTTGAGTGAAAATGAATTTCCCTTTTACCCCAAAATTCCTGCTTTATCATATCTACACTAGGAACAAAAACGTCTTTATATACTGGGGCAGTAACAACAAGTGCCGTAACAGTCATTACCGGAAAAACGGTTGGATGTTCATACTTTTTAATATCCTTATGTAGGAATGGGTCGCCTGTTTCATCAATAAAGACTAGATACCTTTCGGGTACTTTGAATATTTCCTCTTCTTTTAAGTCACATTTTTCAGTTGCCATTTCAGTAGATTCTATCAAAGAGTAACCGAGATAAACAGTTCTTATTTATCGAGTTTAACATAAACACCAAAATCATCTCTCAAAATCTTCGTAGCCTGTTCTTTTTTATCTACATAGGCCCAGCCTATGTAATTACTAAGCTAGACTTTCATTAATTTCACGCTAGCTCAGTATCCCAAACATCTCATCAATAATTTCGTCAGTTTTTTTGTTGGTTACATAAATTTTATAATAGCTGACTAATGCTTTCAATAATTCCTCATCATGACAAACCACAAATCTATGAGCACAGTGAATCATTGCAGTATTATACTGAATAATAAATTCTGGAGGTAAGTCCTTAATAGGTATTGGGGTAATGTTTATTAAAAGAATTTTTCCTGAAACCGGAAACAAAAAATCTCCAAGAATATCCACAGGGTCCTGATTACTATTTTTTCTTAAAATGGGGCTATCTCCGACAAGATAGGAAGGTTTATCGTTTTGTGTGTAGTAAAACCTCCATCGGTTTATTTTTTCTCCCCACTCTTTATCTTTAAGAAGCGGCGCAAACGGCAACATTAATCGAAACGTTTTTTTAAACGCATCAGATCCTCGAATGTGCTCAATGATTTTCTTTGGGACTGATTCGCCGTTTTTATTTTTAATTTGGAAATAATCAACGGGATTTGACCTAGTAAAAGCAGTTTCTGATATTTCCTCAACAGCTGGAATATTGATTGGCAGTCTCCAATATTGAAACAACAAAAACAAATACAAAAATTCTTTATCTGAGTACGATACTGCTTTTTTGGTATTTGATTCTCTTATTTTATCTAAGGATGGCCAGCAAACATTTTCAATATTTGTGTACTGATCTTCTACAAAAACAGATCTATCTCCTTTGGGGGTGGTTACAGTATTTAAATCGTTTTCAAAAAATGTATTGTCTGGGTTAGTAAGAAAAACTTTATCATTAATTTTATCGTATGCATAAAAACTTCCATCATCATTCGTAAATCCCCTTAAATAATGTCGAGGGAGATAGTGGTGCTTTTTGCTTTGCTTATTAATCATTTAATTGTTTATGTAACTCTGTTTTCTCATGCTGAATCTATTTCGATTTTGCACTTTTTCGAAGTTAGTATTTTGCATCCCTAATATAGCAATTTTGGAATAGATTCAAAAGCTTAAATTACTAATCGTTCGTAATCGTTTTCTTTTTAAGGGAGTTGTACTCCTTTGCCAACATCTCTTCTTCGACTGACGCATTTGTTTGTATTGCGGTCAATAATGACAGGTACACTGCTAACATCACTGGCATAGGTCAAAATCAGTAAGAAATTGTTGTCCTATAACCAATTTAAGATCTATTTTTCCAAGCTGTAATAATGGACTTCAATCTTCTCAAGAGATCATCATAAGTAAGAATATCAATTACATTTTTGTATTTTCTCTTTACTACTTCAAAATCCTGCTTTTGATCAAGAGAAAGAAGATTATCTCTTCCCATTATAATCATCCCACCAGGATTGGTAATCTTTATCTTGAAATCAGCAGGAAGCTGCCTCTGATACTTTGTAGTTAGTCTATTCTCGCCAGTTTGCCCAGATTTATTAAGATGAAATATATACTTTTCAATCTGCATCACTGTTCCAGACAGTTCTCTCAACGGTATGTAGTTATCACGATACCGTCCCTTAGTAATAATCTTTTCGTTTAGTGGGCGTTTTATTTCAATGATGTCTGCATTTCCGTTAGCATCAATAAGTAGGAGATCGATCCGTTTGTCCTTGTTTTGGTAGTGATCTCTAATGGGAGCCTCTTCAAATGCATAAATATATTTAGGGTACAAAATTAGAATTATCTGAAGTATTTCTTTCTGCCATTGTTTCTCGTTGTACTTATTTTGGTTTGCGAGCATTAGTTTGAGTTTTTCGAGAATTGTTTGGTATTTAGCTACTTCTCCCTCTTTAAAAATCTCGGGCAGATTTTCCCCCTTGATACTTTGTTTTTTGTTCATGTATCGTTGATACTTCTCCCCAACATTCGAAGTGGAATCAAAATAATTACTTAATACAGATGCTAGGCGAGCATCTACATACTTAGTAATCTCGTAAGCACTTGGAAAATCCTTCAGTAATTGTTGAAATTCTTCTGTAGGCATGGATTCTGGTCTGGTTCCTCCAATAAAGATATCCTCAGTTACAATTCTGTTAATTTTCTGAAATATGGAAGCACTATGCACCCCAACAAAGAACCGTTCCGAAACTTTAATATCTTTTTGGATATATACGTCTTGAGTAATTCCTAGTTTTCTACCTTCAATTTTTAAATATTCATCATCAGTTAAAATACCTAGAACAAACTCTAATCCAGCGCCATCGTCTGTGTCATCGACTTGGATTTGCTCGTACAAATCTTCTTTTAGGAATGTAAACGATCCCTTTTTAAGTGAGACATCCTCTCCATTTCGCAACCTATTATGAGCCCATGGATTATCCGTAGAATATTTCAATATAAGAAGGTTGTCTTTTATAAATATAGATATCATTTTGGGTTTAAAGAATATCCTTATTATAATACTTTTCAGTAAAACAAGCCCATTTTAGCGATTAAAATCTCAATATGATTTAGATTTCCTGTCGCTAAAAACTTTTTAATTTATATACTCCTCGTGTTAGCACAAATTGATGTGGTCATGAGTCACCAAGTATAATGCTTCGGCTCCACCCTGCAGGGAACCACGATTGCACTTTTGATCACACATAATTTTTACGGTGGGGTCATGTGTTGATGAGCAAGCTCGGCTAATCTTGTGTGGTCACAAGTCACTAAGTATATTGCTTCGCGAGAGCTCGCAATCTACGTAAGTGCTCGCGACCCCAGCTCGCGGTTTCGTCTGGTGCCGAAACATCGCTCCGCTTTCACAAAAGCAGAAAACCTGCCGCAGGGCAGGTTTTCTGTCATTTTGTGACCCCACAGGGAATCGAACCCTGATTCTGAGCTTGAAAAGCTCATGTCCTAACCGTTAGACGATAGGGCCATTATTTAACTGCACCCAATACCACAAAACTTCTCTAAATTCCCTAAACCGTACCACGACAAACCCGTGAGACGATAGGGCCTTTTGTCTGATTTAAATACTGGAGCAGTATACCAATTTTTGTCAAAAATGCAAAAAAGTGCTATATTGCCGAAGGTTTTCCGTTCATAGTTTGCACCGCGTAAATGGAGATGTGGCTGAGCGGTTGAAGGCAACGGTTTCGAAAACCGT
>JAKANJ010000064.1 GCA_021823825.1 bacterium
TCTACTATAAACTCCACAAAAACGCAACCTGTCTACCCGAAAGACAGGCTATACCTCTATTTTTTTGAACAAATACGCTCCTATCGAAATTGTTACAACCGCGCAGAGGAGGAGCACTCCCAAGTCTAGAGTAAGTCCAAAGTGCGACAAACCGACAAGTGAGCCTCGCACCGCATCAACACCATACGACAGTGGATTTAGGTGTACAACAAATGCGAGAGTCGCGGGAAGTTGGTTAATGGGGAACAGCGCTCCAGAGAGGAAGAACATTGGCATAGTAAGAAAATTCATTACGAGAGGAAATGCCTGCATGTCATCGATACGCGATGCAATTGCTGTTCCAAACGCAGTAAAGAGAAGTGCAATAAGAAACATAAAGAACAATGCTGGCAAAATCATTCCAATACTACTTGGACGGAAACCAAGAAAGAGGGTGACCAAAAAAACGACAAACCCTTGTAACACCGCAACGGTTGCACCACCAAGCGTGCGTCCAAACATAATCGCAATTCTTGGCACGGGAGCTACAAGTGTTTCTTTTAGAAATCCAAATTGTTTATCCCAAACAACTTCTATCCCCGCGAACATAGCAGTGAAAAGAATACTCATCGTAATAATGCCAGGAGCAAGAAATTGCATATAGTCCCCTCCCCCTGCTTTTGCATAAATTGGTCCAAACCCAAACCCGAGAGCTACAAGAAAAAGCAGTGGTTGTGCTATAGATGAAACAATACGTGCACGTGAACGGATATACCGTTTAAGCTGCCGAATCCACAAAATATAAATTACACTTAAATACATAATATTTTAAAATTATCGTTTCCACCTACGTGCATGGTCACGCATTTGGTCAAGCGCGCCAGACTCATCGGGCCTGATAGTATTGCCTGTCAGTGAAATGAATGCATCCTCAAGCGAATCCTTGCCAGTTTCTTTTTTCAAAGATTCAGCTGTTCCTTCCCTCACTATTTTCCCATGATCAATAATCGCAACACGATTTGCGACACGTTCTGCTTCCTCCATATAATGCGTAGTCACGAACACGGTAATACCCTCCTTCTCACTGAGGTTTTTAATGTACCCCCAAATATGGTTACGCGTTTGTGGGTCAAGTCCAAGTGTTGGCTCATCAAGAAAAAGAACCTTTGGGTGGTGCAAGAGCCCCCTCGCAATCTCAAGCCTGCGTTTCATTCCTCCTGAAAAATTTTTGACGAAATCATCCTTGCGGTCATCAAGTTCTACAAGCGTGAGTAAGTCTTTTATCCGAGGGTTCGCAACCTTGCGCGACAGCCCGTAAAGCACAGCGTGAAATTCCATATTTTCGTAAGCCGTGAGCTCTGTGTCCAAACTGGGATCCTGGAAAACAATCCCAAACGACTTGCGCGTATCACTAGGATTTTCTACAACATTAAACCCATTAAGCGAGATAGTTCCACTCGTTGGGTCCAGAAGTGTTGTGAGCATTTTAATGGTAGTCGTCTTCCCTGCTCCATTGGGCCCCAGAAATGCAAAAATCTCTCCCCTCTCTACGGTGAACGAGATATTATCTACTGCAGTAGTTTGATCAAATTTTTTTATAAGATTTTTAACCTCAATAATTGGCATATTGCTATTCTACCACAAAGTATTTAACTTAAAAAAATAAAAAATGCGGGGACGCAATTGGTCCCCGCATTACTACTCAACCCACGCACGTGCTTCAACAAGTTTGTGGTAAATATTCTCCAGCGTTCTTCGTGTATTTCCGCGAATTTCGTCAACCGTGTCGCCCGCTCGAATTACGAGAACACCAATAAACTTTTTTCGCGCATCGCGTCTTGTGAATTTCTTAAAATGGCCCGACGCACCCCGTTCTGAACTTTTGATTTGAATGAACAACTTCCCTATGTCTGTTGTCACGATAACGTCAATCTTATCTCTATCTTCCGGACTCCAGGGTTTGGTAAGTTCGAAACCGATAATCCAATCAGGCATACGCACTTTTGATTCTGTAGCGGATACCGCTTCCAGGAACCGAGCTTCAGTATTTCTTCCGAGCCTATTGGTGCGCTCCTTTGCAACAACTTCTATAAGTCCTAATACTCTTTTTTTTCCATTCTTGCCCACAGGGTCCCTCCTTTCTTTAAAAGAGCGAACTCAGTATAGCAGATTTATGGTATTTCGTCAAGCACCTTCATAGATATGCGTTATGCACCAATATCTATACGACGACGACAATCTATGCAAAAAACAACCTTCTTCCCTACTACCACTTCCTTAATTCGTCTGCAGTTTTTACAGCGAAATGTTTGAAGCGGAATACCCACAACCACCGATTCTTTTGAACAACAAATTGTTCCTGCAAATGAATCTGATATGGGAGAAAAATGAACCCTGCCAATTTTTTCCCATAGCGGGGTATGGCATAAACATTCGGAAGTGTTACCTTTGCTCTTTTCGTTCAATATTCTGTCAGAGTAGTTATTTACGTCAGGCACACAAACTCCTTTAATTTGTACAAGCAACACAGTATTGCTTCCGCACGTGACTGTATCAGTTTATACGTAGATGTCAAATATCCTGTTTAAAAGGCGTCTACAAAAAAGAGGCCAGCTTGCGCTGACCTCCATGGTATTGAAACGAAAGAACTAGTGCCTGCCACAGGCGGTGAAGCCCCCGTAGTTCAGCACCTGCGTGACCGTACTGGTCTGCGAAGAGCCGAACGTGCCAGAGGCCGAGCCGGGCCCATTGGTGGTCATGTTCATGCCGACGGAGAGCTGCGACGTGCTGCCCAGATTCGCATTGCCCTGGGCGGTGAAGTTGCGCGCACCCACAGCGCTGTTGGCCGAAGCGGCACCCGTGAA
>JAKANJ010000065.1 GCA_021823825.1 bacterium
GAGCGAGGGGTTATCAGCCCTGGCGACGGCGCAAAACCACGCCAAGTGCTTGAACGCCCCGTTGATTCCCCTGAATCATCACAATAATACTCAACAGAAACAAAGCCGGGCGAGGCGTTCTCACGTGATTTGATTTATACAAAAATATGGAAATGCGCGGAATTATCATAAAAGTACTCGCAGGCCTGGGTGTGGCCGTTGTCCTCGGGTATTCCCTATTCGCCTTAAGTGACTTTATCCGCGGTCCACGGATCATCCTTTCAAGCCCGCTCAATGGCTTCTCTACGACAACTCCACTTATTACCATTGCTGGTGTGGCAGAGCACTCAAGCGATCTTCTTATAAACGGGTTAGTTGTACCGCTAGATCTCGAAGGCAACTTCCAGGAGCAATTGATACTCGCTCCTGGGTATAATATAATGACCGTTGCTGCAAAGGATCATTACAACCGAACCGCGGAGAAAAAGTTGGAAATAAACCTGATTACTAATGAGAGCGCTACTAGTACCGTTGCGACCAGTACCACAGCGACAAGCACAATAATTTATAAATAATATGGCAATGGTAAAAAAACCAGCAAAAGAGAAAAAAGAGATGGGCGCCAACATTGATGATACTATCCGCGCAATTCAGCAAAAATTTGGAGAGGGAGCGATTATGAAGCTTGGCGACAGGCCCAAAGTCGGCGTAGATGCCATCCCTACAGGATCAATCGGGCTTGATTATGCCCTCGGCGTTGGCGGACTTCCTCGTGGGCGCATTATTGAAATTTTTGGACCAGAATCATCAGGGAAAACAACGCTTACCCTCCACGTAATTGCTGAGGCCCAAAAAATGGGTGGTATTTGTGCCTTTGTAGATGCGGAACACGCCATGGACCCAGACTATACGAGGAAACTGGGTGTAAATGTGGATGAACTCCTTATCTCGCAACCTGACACGGGTGAGCAGGCGCTTGAAATCGTGGAGAGCCTCGTTCGTTCTGGCAAAATTGACGTCATTGTTGTGGATTCAGTCGCCGCGCTCACCCCAAAAGATGAGATTGAGGGGGACATGGGCGCACACCACGTCGGCAAGCAAGCGCGCCTCATGTCCCAAGCTCTTCGAAAGCTTACCGCCATTGTTTCAAAGTCAAAGACTGTTGTTATTTTTATCAATCAGATTCGCATGCAAATTGGTGTGATGTTTGGCAATCCCGAGACAACACCCGGTGGCAAGGCGCTCAAATTTTACACATCAGTACGACTCGACATCCGTCGTATCGCACAAATTAAAAAGGGAGAAGAGGTTGTTGGAAGTAGGACGCGCGTAAAAGTTGTTAAAAACAAAGTTGCGGCACCCTTCAAACAGGCGGAATTTGACCTTATGCATGGGCGTGGTATCTCTCAGGAAGGTGAGATTTTGAGCCTTGGAGAAAAATTTGAAATTCTTCAAAAATCTGGATCCTCCTATTCATATGGAGATGTTAAAATCGGCCGTGGATATGATTCCGCTTGCACATTCCTCGCCGACAAAGAAAACAAGGCGATCCGTGCGGCGATACTAAAAGAGATACGCACAAAATTGAAAGAAACAGAATAAACCTCGCTCGCCGTACTATTTTTAGGGTTGAGGTTTATTTAAGGCCCGACCTTAAATCCAGATTCCCAAGGTCGGGCCTTCCTGACTTGAACAGATTAAGAAAATGAGTAAGATACAGATACTATGCTTGAATATAACGAAATTACCCCAAAGAAATATATTGTATACCAAGACGGCCCCTACGAAGTGCTTGAGTCCCATGTTGCTCGCACCCAACAGCGAAAGCCCCAAAACCAAACCAAGATAAGAAATCTTATCACTGGTCAGATTATTCCTGTGACATTCCGTTCTGCCGACAAGGTTCCTGAGGCAGACATTGAGTCAAGGGAAATAAAATACCTCTATACTGCAAAGGGCGAATCATGGTTCTGTGATGCGAAAGATGCATCGGACCGTTTTACACTCAAAGCCGAGATGCTCGGTGGTAAAGAGAAGTTCTTAAAGCCAAACACGATTGTTGAATCAATGGTTTTTGATGACGAGGTCATCGGCGTGCGCTTCCCTATCAAGATGGAACTCGTCGTGAAAGAAGCTGCTGCTGCAGTAAAAGGAAACACCGTTCAAGGAGGCTCAAAACAGGTTGTTCTTGAAACTGGTGCCACCGTAAACGTACCGATGTTCATCAACGAGGGCGACCTCATTCGTATCAACACAGAGACGGGCACCTACGCAGAGCGTGTAGACAAAAAGTAGTTTGACTCGCTCCTGGAGAGGAAAAAGAACACCTGCAGTGTACAAACTTAATTTAGGCAAAAACCCCTTCAGACGAAGGGGTTTTTGTTGCGACCCCGGGCCCCATAAGCTAGGCCTATGGGGGTTATCCACGGGGTAATTATAATGATTGACAAATCTCCAGTATGAGGTATAATGGTAGTGGATAAATTGTCAGGATTATCTCTTGCCTAAGGAGGGCATCGTGGGAAAAGCATCGCTCAAAAACAGCATTAAACTCACCCTGCTCTGGGTTCTCGCCCTGAGTCTCATCTGGACCTTATCCTGCAGCTTCAAGACCATGGGCCACTGGCTCGTGAAGCACTTCAGCTAGGAGAAAGGAACCTGAGCCAACCAAAACCCCCAAACGCATGCGTTTGGGGATTTTTCTTTCTTCTCCGAGCGTTCCCCGAGGCCGGGACTTGGGGAGTTGTGCACAGGTACCCCCTAAAAAGCTCCGCCCTTTTCAAAAGGGCGGAGCTTTTTAGAAAGTTATCCACAGCCGTAGCAAAAAACCCGCCTATTAGGCGGGTTTTTGCTATACG
>JAKANJ010000066.1 GCA_021823825.1 bacterium
ACTTGCGATTCTTGAAAAATATCTGCCTACTCAGATGTCACGAGAAGAAATAAAAAAAATTGCTATTCAGAAAAAAGAAGCACTTGGTTTTGATAAGTCAAAGGCGGGACAACTTACGGGTGCCATCATGAAGGAGCTCGCAGGCAAAGCCGACGGCGGAGACGTAAAAGCCGTCGTTGATGAGCTTTTTGCTTAGCTCACTTTTTTGCTAATTTTTTGTCGCTCCTAAGGCCGGGCCTTGGGGAGTTATCCACAGGTACCCCCTAAAAAGCTCCGACCTTTTCCCTCTTCTTTTGACTAGCTTTTTCTTCCTGTTCGCATTTCTTTCCCTCTTGTGTCACGGTGGTATGCAATCGCAAAACGGTGAGCTTCACTATTTGCAAGAAGTACCGCATTCCCATGTGCCTCTATAATTTCTTTTTTCCCTAGTATATTTCTTGGTCGGTGATGCTCATCTTTCACTACTCCTAAGACGGGCACAGCAATGCCCCACTCGCGAAAAGCTTTTTCTGCAGTATTAACTTGCGCAGTACCACCATCAACAACAACGAGTTTTGGCGCAGGCCACTCAGAATGGGCAAAACGGCGCGAAAGAATCTCATAAAGCGAAGCGTTGTCGTCATTTCTGCTTGTTCGAATTTTGAACTTCCTATATTGATTTTTTTGAGGTTGGTTATTTTCAACAACGACCATAACACCAACTGTGTTTGTTCCAGAGATGTGTGCTACATCGTATGCTTCTATTCGAAATGATTCATTCCCAGCAAGCTTCTGCTCGAAGTCAGCTTTCAGGAGCGCAACGTCTTGAATATGTGAAAGAGAAAAGATCATTGATTTAATGCGAGCAGCTTCCTCAAATTTCATAAGTGAAGCTTTCTGCTTCATTTCGTGTTCAAGCCTTCGTATCAATATCCTCTTTTTGCCTTCGAAAAAAAGCTTTATGCGTGTAATCATTTTTGCATATTCAGAGCGCGAAATAGCGCCCGTGCATACACCGGGACATAGGCCTATCTGGGCATTAAAGCAAGGCTTTCCTTTGTTCGGAGTGCAGGTGTCGCGGAACGGAAATATTTTACGAACGATAGAGAGAGCATCTCGCAGGGCTCCGCCTTGAGGAAATGGTCCAAACGAATATTTAATTTTTAGAGATGAATTCTCTAATTCTCGTGCACGCATTGTTATGACACGAGGAAACTCCTCTTTCGTTATAACTACATAGTTGAAACTCTTGTTATCTTTTTCTTTTGTGTTATATGGCGGTTGGTACTTTTTTATAAGATGTGCCTCAAGGATGAGCGCCTCCAGCACAGAATCAGTTTTAATGAAATCAACCTTTTTTGCTGCAAGGACCATGCCAACGATTATTGGTCCGCGAGTTGAAATAAGGTCGCGCCTAAAATAGCTTGCAACTCTTGTTCGGAGCGAAGTAGCTTTTCCAACATAGAGTATGGCTCGATTTGCACCCCGAAAGATGTAAACGCCAGGATGGTCAGGCAATTTTTTAGGAGCTAGTTCCATAGTTCATGTATTATTTCCGTTTAAGGACCTTTTTTAAGTACTTACCGGTGAGAGAGTTTGCGTTCCCCGCAATTTGTTCTGGTGTACCCCGTGCAACGATCTTACCGCCACCAGCACCACCTTCAGGTCCAATATCAATAACATAATCAGCACTTTTAATAATATCCATATTGTGTTCAATCAAAAGAACGCTGTTGCCTTTATCAACGAGCTTCTGAAGAATTTCAATAAGTTTGCGTACGTCTTCATAGTGGAGACCAACAGTTGGCTCATCAAGAAGGTAGATGGTTTTTTCAATATGTGGTCTATAGAGCTCGGAAGATATTTTTACTCTCTGTGCCTCTCCCCCTGAGAGTGTTGTTGCCGATTGCCCAAGCTTGAGATATCCAAGTCCGACCTCACCAAGCGTCTTAAGACGATCGTAGATTGCTGGTATATCTGCAAAAAACGTAAGTGCTTCCTCTACTGTCATATCAAGCACTTCATAAATATTTTTCTTTTTATACTTTACTTCAAGTGTTTCTTTTTCAAAACGCTTTCCGCGACAAACATCGCACGTCACATAAACGGTCGGCAAAAAATGCATTTCAACAGCAATCGTTCCATTTCCTTGGCACGTCTCGCAACGACCTCCTTTTACGTTAAAAGAAAAGCGTCCAGGACCCCAGCCACGGAGACGTGCTTCAGCAGTTTCGGCAAAAAGTTCTCGAATAAAGGAGAAAGCTCCTGTGTAGGTTGCAGGATTTGATCGTGGTGTACGGCCAATAGATGACTGATCAATGAGAATAGTACGAGAAATGTATTCTGTTCCAGTAAAACTCTCACAGTTATAAATATCATTCGTTCGGTACCGACGATCCATTCGCGCGAGAAGATTCTTGTGGACTATCTCGTACATAAAAGTCGATTTTCCTGAGCCAGATACGCCCGTGATGACTACGAGTTTCCCCAAAGGGATTTCAACATTTAGGTTTTTTATATTGAAGACTGAACCCTCGCGTATTCTTAGATGGCCCCTGTCGGCGTCCCTCCTTTTTTCAGGGATTTCAACCTCTGCATCGCCGCGTAAATAATCAAGGGTGAGTGATTTATATTTTTTGGGGTTTGTGATGAGATCATCTAGATATCCTGATACAACAACGTTTCCCCCATGGACTCCTGCCCCTGGGCCAATATCCACCATGTAGTCAGATGCAAAAATTGTATCCTCGTCGTGTTCAACGATAATAATGGTATTGCCCATATCGCGCAGTTCCTTCAGG
>JAKANJ010000013.1 GCA_021823825.1 bacterium
CACGTTTACATCTTCGCGGAAAGCAGCTTCCAGCCCTGTCTTAAAAGTTTTGGTATCAATACCAACTTCGCGTTGATCAACAATTGATTTATTGGAAAGGAACAGATATTCCATTGGGTCCTCAATAGTAATGATATGCTCTGAGCGTTCATGGTTGATCAAGTCCACCATTGATGCAAGCGTTGTGGACTTCCCTTGCCCAACTGGCCCAACAACAAGGAAAAACCCTTGCTTCTTCCTTGTGAAAATTTCAAGAATTGGAGGAAGATTTAAGTCGGCGATGCTTTTAATCTTTACGGGGATAGCACGAAGAGCGATGCCGACTGCATTCTTCTGGAAAAATGCATTCCCACGGAAACGACCCTTCCCATAAAAGTCGTATGAAAAATCTACTTGTCTTTCCGCTATGAATCGCTCCTTAAGCTCAGGAGTTACCAGCTCTGTCAAAAGAGCCATTGTGTCATCTGCAGTAAGAACAGGGAGATTCATGAGAGGAACAAGACTCCCCGAAGTGCGGAATGTTGGATAACGTCCTGCGGCAAGATGGATATCTGATGCTCCATCAGAAAGAGCGCGCATTACCAAAGTTTCTAGCTGCTCTCTATAGTTGAGTGATGACATGGATAAATAAATTATAAAATATTAATGAGTAGGCGGAGTCACAGCATCTAGCATTACTCTCACTTCCTGGACAAGCTGTGACGGAGTTGTGGTTATCTTAGGCAAATACTTATTAATGCCGAGCGAACGACTTTCCTCGTCAGAAGCTTCTCTTTTTATGGTAGAAAAAACGATGATCTTCGCATTTGGTATTAATTTTTCATTTCTCATAATTTTTAGTACTTCAAAACTATTGAGAATCGGTGTTTCAATATCAAAAAGAATAAGGTCGGGAATGATCCCCCCTCGAAGTTTTTCTACCGCATCAATGCCCCCAAACGCAGGGGTTACCTCAAAACCCTGACTCTCAAACGCAAGGAGGTACATATCAAGAAGCAGCCTATTGTCATCAACGATGAAAATCTTTTTTACGCTTTTTTCCTGTTCCACCGTGCTTACAGTATACCCCTACACCTGATTTTTGTATAGATATTTAAGAACACTTTTGAGGCGGAAAAACCTGGGCTAATGACTCGTAGCGCAAATAAAAAGTGAAAATTGGAAATACCCAAAAGGACTAAAGCGTGTTGATTTCCAAAAATGGAACAATTTTGTCCATACTCTTGAGGATAGCGTCTTCCTTCATCGTTATCATTCCTTTTTGACGGGCAGCCTCCCATAGATGAGCCTCGGTTGGATCAGACAGAATAATTTTCTGGATTTCCTTATCAACAGGAAAGACTTCAAACACTGCGGTACGTCCGTGAGTGCCCCCCGCACATTCTGGAGTAGGCACTGCTTCGTAAAGTGGTCTGCCAATATTTGATTTGATCTTGAATTCCTCTGGCATATCAGCGAATTGCTTATCCAGCATTACTTTGATCGCACCCTCGTTAGGAACTTCTTTTTCCGCTCCTGGGCACATTGTTTTCACCAGGCGCTGCGCTATTGAAAGAATGAGTGTAGGCGCAATAAGATAAGGATCAACCCCCATATCTACAAGACGAGGAATCGCGCCAATTGCAGTGTTTGTGTGGAGCGTAGAAAGCACAAGGTGTCCGGTAAGGGCCGCCTGGATGGCGAGCTGGGCTGTCTCAGCATCACGAATCTCACCGACCATGATGATATCTGGGTCCTGGCGCAATGTCGTGCGCAAGCCGTTCGCAAAGGTATAGCCAATATCTGGGCGCACCTGTGACTGTGAGACTCCAACGATACTATACTCAACAGGGTCTTCGAGCGAAACGATATTTTTAGTTTCTTTATCAAGTTGATTCAAAATTGAATATAGCGTTGTAGATTTACCAGACCCTGTTGGTCCGGTAATAAGAATAATTCCGTACGGACGACTAAGCGCATCACGAACAAGTTGCAGATCTTGGGCACGGAAACCAATCTCCTCAAGCTTTTTGACGCCTTTTTGTGTATCCAAAATACGCATCACAACCTTTTCACCATAGTATGCAGGGAATGTTGAAACACGGAAGTCAATTTTTCGGTCATCAATACGTGCAGAAAAACGACCGTCTTGAGGTTTTCGCTTTTCGTCAAGCTTGAGCGAAGCAAGGATCTTGATACGCGCAACAACTGAGTTGTGAACATCAACCGGCAAAATAAGACTCGTAAAAAGCTCTCCATCGACACGGAAACGCACACGGACACTTTCACCCGTGTGTTCAATGTGTACGTCAGATGCTCCGCCCTCAGTAGCATGGCGAAGAATCACGGCAGTAATCTTTGCTACGGGGGCGTCCTCAACAACGTGAGCCTCCTTAGCTGTTACCGCTTTTCCTCCACCCTCCTCTTTTTCAATAAGAATCCCCTTATCAACATCCTTAATGTCCACCTCAAGCTCAGAAAGAGCCTTTGTAACCTCGCCCGTAAGCCCTCGGTAGCTTTCAAATATTGTTTTAAAATCGTCCTGCGAAATTAAAAATATTTTAAACGGCATCCCCAGCTTTGTTGCAATAAATTGGAGTGCATCTCGCGCCTCAATGCTTTCAGGATTGGTAATACCAACCTCAAGGACTCCGTCGGTAACACCAAGTGGCGCAAAACGATAATAGGACGCAGCATCTTCTGGGATGTTTCGAAGCACATCAAAAGGAACGCCCTTGCCTTTGAGGTCGCGTGTAGGAAGATTGTAATACAGGCCTCTTCCACGCAAAATATTTTCTTTCGTTACCCCCGCTTTTTCTAGGACATCTTCCAAGGAAGCACCTTCACGAATTCGGTCAGAAAGCGCGGGAATATCTTCCTTCTTGATTATGTTATGAAGTGCGAATGTATCAAGAATTGCCATACGTAGTGTCTTTTATTGTTGAAAAATTAGTCTCGCTTCGCAAACAATACCACCAGAAACGATATTTCTTCTATTTGCTGCTTGTCTGACTAATCTTCCAGGCTGTTGGTACAAAAGGGTCAGGTCGCCCGCCAATTGGCTCCTGGGTAAGAGGGACGGACAGATCCTGGAGCGCGGTAAAAGCAGGAGCACCAAACACCATAGACTTTTCCACGGCGTTGTTTAGATCCCGAAGACTCTTTATCGTAACGTCAACTTGCGAGCTTGCGAGAACAACCTGATCAGCGGTTTCGGACGATGAAGGAGCCGCCGTTGATGGAGCTGTCGTTGTGTCCTGCTTCACAAAAGAAAAATATCCAACAACAAGAACCGCGAGGATAATGAGCACGGTGATTATATTTCCTGAGATTTTTTTGATTTGTTCTTTTTGCATATAATTATTTCAAGGAGTACGTTTCAATCTCAATTGAATAGTCATACTGAGGTACTGCAGGTCCTTTGCTTTTTGAAACAGAAACACTTGCGGCGCTCGGAGTAAATGTCAATGAAGTAATGTTCATGATATCAAGGCTATTTTCCATATCTTTGAGGAACGCCCTGAAGGAATCACTAGTAGCGGTAAACCCGAAGGCTGTTTTGGTGGTTGCATATTTTGCGGTTGAAGCCACAATGCCTACCCCCCCTGCAGGTGATGGAGCGCTGGTAATGCTGACGCCACCATTCGTACTTGGCTGAGAAGATGCATCCGGCTGTTCAACGGCAATTTTTCCTAAAAGAATGCCATGGGCCTGCGCCATGTGCTGAATGTTGTTTGCAAGCTGAAGAGGGTCAGTTGTCTCTGGAAGAAAAACAGAAAGGCGGGAAAGTTTTTGAGGGTCAATGCTGTTCAGCGTAGCATTTGTCTGGTCAATAAGGGAACTAATTTGTCCTGCACTTTGTAGTGTCTCGCCAAGCATTACAATATCATTCTTCCTTGTTTGAACGGCGTCATACTCCGGTTTTACATAAAAGAAGCTGAATCCAAGAGATAGGATGATTATTGAAATTGAAAAAATTGGATTAGACATAATGATTACCAAAATTTAAACCACGACCAGAAGGAACTCCAAAAAGAAGGCTTCTGCGCAGGTGTGACCACATTTGACTCTGAAGAATTTACAGCTGCGTTGCTACCCGTTGATGCACCCAGGGTGGTAGTTGCAGACATTTCAATATTATTGACAGAAGAACTTGCGGACGAAGTCGGCGATACCACTTCATTGACGCCACTCGAAGAGGAAGCAGTGAAGTTAGGGATAATGCCCGTTGTAGTAGGTACGATAACATTAGTTCCTTGTGATGCTACTGGTGTAGGGGAAACAATAGCTGACTCGGATGTCGTGGCAAAAGCAGTCGGAGTTACGGTGTTTATATTTTTCACGTATGAAAGATATGCGGGGTTGAATACAAGCTCCAATGAAAAAGAAACTGTTCCAAACGGAGTCAGAGAAACGTTGCTTATCGTTGAGCTTTGGAGTTCCGTTGTCTTCCCTTTCAGTACTTCCCTTTGATATGCAAGAGCCGCGTATGTCGGAGCTTCACCGTTGAGCTCAACCGTGAAAACACCGTTCTCCCTGGTAAAAGAAAACTTCGTGTACATGATACTGGTGAGGGTATTTGCAGAGAGGAAATCTAAGATGGGTGATACGGTCGTATGCCCATCAAGCAACCCCTGAATAATCTCTGCTCGCGAACGAAAATTCTTTGCTTTGTCAACTTGTGGAGAGTCGCTAAAAACTTTTTGAATACTTTGGATTTGATCAAGCTTCGTTGCAACTTGGTCATTGAGCAAATTGTTATAGAAGTACAGCCCAGCAAAACTGCCAGCGCTTATGATAAAAACAAAAATTGCGACAATACCAATTGCGCTCCGTGAGCGAGGACGTTCCAAAAACGTTTCCTCGCGGATGAGTGACCCCTTAGGAATGAAAGAAATTTTGGGTGCGGTGTTGTTATCCATAGATAGTGTCTCCTGCCCATAAGTATACTATATACATATCTACTATTCTAGCCCTTTCAAAGCAACGCCAAGTGCCGTCGCAAAGTTTGGACCAATATCTTTGAGCGTCTTCGCAAGAAACTCGGGAGCATCAACGCGCGCAAATGGATCTCCCCGCTCAACGGAAACATTGGGGAAACTCTGCGTTATAATTTTTTCGATGCCCAGCAAACGAGAGCCTCCTCCAACCAAAATAATTTTGGCAATTTTTACACCTTGTTTGTGCTCATAACTGCCAACAAATCGCAAGGTCTCATTCATGATATTTGAGAACAAGAGCTCCGCAACCGCAAGAACGTCTCTTCCTTCGTTATCGCCCACCATCCCAACGCGTCGCTTCAACTCTTCCGCTTGCGCAAAGGGAATATCCTGAGACCTTGCCAAACCAAGCGTAATATCCTGTCCTCCCATTGAGATAACATGGGAAGCACGCACGACACCCTCGTCTACAAGCGCAAGCTTTGTGCTTCCCGCACCAATATCTATGACGAGAATTGGCAAAAGGTCGCGTCCAACAACAGCCCGTAACGTACTAAATATTTCAATCTCAAAGTGCGATTGACCTCCTGGAAGTTGCGCGTCACGCTTTATTGATTCAAATTTATTAATAACCTCATTATGGATAGCAGCGATGATCACTTCAACTTTATTTTCTGATTTATCAGGCTGTTCACCTGAAGGCTGCGCAACGCTCTGTTGCTTCCCCGTACTGCGTTTCGGCAATACCCACCAATCGAGAGAAACCTCCGTGATAGGAACCGGTATATACCGTCTCGCTTCAATGGGGATCATTGAGTTGAGCTCTTTTTGCCCAACATCAGGAAGCTCAATAACCGAAAGCAAACTTGCGTTAAAGGGAATTGCAATAAAAGTTCTTGTACTTGAAATTTTCGTCTCTTTCAAAAGGTCGCGCAACGCCAATGCTATTTTTTCTGGAGGAAGGTTCGTCGCCTGCCCGACAGAAAGTTCGGCACTTGGCCCAAGAGCCATTTCACCGTAATTCCGCAAAATTACTTTCTCCTCAACCTTTTCTATAAGTGCTACTTTTACAGACGCAGACCCGATATCTACGCCGAGGATAGCCCCTTTTTCACGAAATGAAAAAACTTTTTTGAGCGAATCTATAAATGAAGCCATGGTATAATGACTAGTATACCATGTTGTGGATAATATCGGACTCCAATATATAACCCAGTTATCCACAGATGAACATTTTTAAGAAAATAAGCAACAGGCTGAGCGACATCATTTTCCCCAGACGATGCGTCGGTTGCCAAGAATATGGCATCGTTCTCTGTGAACAATGCCTTGCGACACTCCCCTCGGCGGTCCTTACAAAGCAATCATTCGTAACGGCTCTCTTTGATTACCACAATCCCATAGTTAAAAAAGCAATCTGGAAATTTAAATACGGGAATGTACGTGGTTTGGCAAAAAATTTTAGTGAGAAACTGTACGATGAAATAATTGGTGACTTAAGCGACCGCCTCTACATAACAAAGAATCAAACATTTCTGATGCTGCCTATCCCCTTACACCCGCAACGCAACCGCGAACGGGGATACAATCAAAGTGAGCTGATTGTACAGGAGCTCATAAAGCGAGACTCAAATCATTTATTTCAATTTTCACCGACTGCGTTGCTACGTATACATAAAACCAAACCACAGGCGAAGTCTGACAAACGCAGAGCTAGACTTGAAAACCTTCAAGGAGCCTTCAAGGCAAACCAAAAAATTGTGAACGGAAAAGATATTATTATTATCGATGACGTAGTAACAACAGGAGCAACGATTTCAGAAGCACGAAAGGCTCTTCTCGCAAGCGGTGCCCGGAGTGTACGTGCCTATGTTATTGCTCATTAACCTTACACCGACCGAGTGCCCGTGCAAAAAATCTTATACCTTTAGTCGCTCTTTAATTTTTTTGATGATATCCTCAATTTTCCAATCAACCTTAACCAAATATTCGTTAACGTTCTCTATTGCTTCTGCAACATAAGCGGGACCACTTAAGTTGCTCAAAATAATAATTGGCACGGTTTTTCCCCACGCATCTTCACGTATTTTATCCAGAATTGTTAAACCATCCATCTTAGGAAGAAGAATATCAAGCAAAATTAAATCAGGGTGGCTCTCTAGCGCAATTTTGAGGCCCTCCTCTCCGTCCATCGCCCTTAAGACATCAAAACCCTCTTGAGCGAGGTTGTCTCCCAGAGCTTTAGAGAGAATAGGTTCGTCTTCAATAACAAGAATTTTTTTCATGTAATTTCTTATTTCTGGATTTTCTCAATACCCTTTTTAATATATGCCTCCATCTTTTTGATATTCTCTTCAAACCTTTTTACCGCATACTCATCGTCCGCTGCTGTTGGCGTTTTTGAGGCGTCTGATATTTTCTTTACATCCTCCTCGATGAGTCTGAACACCTTTGCAATTTCGCTTCCCGCAAAATCGACTCGCAATGCAAGTTTCTCGTTTCTCTTTTTCCAATACCAAATGCCTGAACCAAAACCACCGACAAGAATCAAAAGCATCAAGATCGCAGCACCTCCCGCGCCGAGTTTTATGGCCCCAAACTGAAAGATTGGCTCACTTTGAACACTTATCTGGGGAGACTCTACTATGAAGCTTCGTGCCCCTCTTGAATCCTGAGCTTGCACACTCACCGCATAGTTCCCGTTAGTCAACTGCGTATCAAACATGTAATTCCACACGCCAGTTGCGTTTGCAGTCGTTGTCGCTTGGACAACAACAGCACTTGCTTGGTGCAACGTGAGGAGAATAGTGGACAGTGGCTGTGCCGAACCCTTAATGGCAACTCCTGTTTGTTGATTGGAAAACAATTCTGGCGTAACGAAGCTAATCACGGGTGACTCAATCGGAATGATGTCAACGTTGATATCAGTTTCTACGCTGTTATCAGCATTATCAACAGCACCAATGGTAATCCGATGCTTACCAGGAGCAAGCAGTGGCAATTTGAAAGTCCCTTGGTATTTATTTGCATCTATCTGAATTGAATCTCCATTGTCCACTGTAACAGAATACGTATTCAGCCCAGAAAGCCCGTCTTTAGTACTGAACTTGAGCGTTGGGTCAGGTGTATTTGTTGAGCTACCCTCAACAACTGAGGCAACAAAAGGAAGCGGTGGGTGTGTATCAATCGCTATGCGATAATTGCTTGTCGGGCCCCAGCCAATATTATTTTTAAAACGTACATGTAGGTACCACACACCATCATGAGCAATCGCAGGGAACACTTTGCTGTCAAAGAGACCCTCCGAGGCTGTACTGCTATAACTAACATTCTGATCCAAGTCAGCATTCACTGCTGAAACATCTGCAGGCAATTTCCATTCTGCGATAAAAGTATCTGTTCTATTCGACCAACTCGAGGAATTTGGATAGAGAGGAAGCGAGACATCGGGCTTTGGAGGCAATCCACTCGCCGCAATTGCTGGTCTTGTAATTTGGGTAGGAGGTGGAATAAGTGTTGGGACAGATAGATCTGAGGACGTTCCTGTCAAAGGTACGCTGTTAAGCACAAGTCCGTGGATTGTTGACAACACATTAGTTCCACTTCCGTCGCTTGCTGTAATCGCTGCGTCTGTGATGGCAAGCTCTGCTCTCCCCGTTCCTTTGACCGTAAAGATAATTTTAAGCACCTGAAGCGACTTACCAACAGAGCCAACTGTCGAGCCACCCGCAAAGGTAACACGGCCCGTATCATTTGAAAAAGATGGCTCCTGCAACCAAAAATTGAATACCGAATCTGCCTTATCTACCTGTGTTGCCTGTAAAATATCTTTTGGATACTGTAGCGTTCCTTGGATAGCATTGATGCCCGCACCCTCTGTGTCAATTTTAACAAGGACCTCCACCGTATCTCCGATATGGAGAACATCGGCATTGGAAGAAAGAGAGAGGGTTGCTGCACTTGCGCTTGTCGCAAACGCCAGAAAAGAAACAAACACGAAAGTCAGCAGTGGTATAAAATTTTTGATAAATTTCATTTTAGTTTATTTATTGTTGTCTCAAACTTTGCATGAAAATACTGAAGTCTGCAAGATCAACTTTTCCGTCGCCATTAAAGTCAATGCGTTTCCGAGCTTCCTCATTTTTAGAAGTCCAAAGAGACAGGAAGATGCTCCAGTCGCTGATGTTAATTTTACCATCATTATTCAAGTCGGTCACGGGGAAAAATACCGTTGATACTGAAAAATCTCTATTGATAGAAAATGGACTTGTTTTGCCGCCTACTACCTCGCGAACACGAATGCTATGTTTGCCTGAAGAGAACGTTGCGGTACTAATCTGAGCGCTATAATGCCCATCGCCTCCCGCAACAGCCTTCACCGGGGATAGTTTCCCGTCAATCTCAAATTCTACACTACTATTTGTTGCAGCATAACCACTTACCGTAACGACATCGCCAAGACGCACTGAGGTTCGGAGGAAACTAAGCGTTGGTGGCAACAGCAGGTTTTGTACAATCAGCTTATCGTAAGAAAGCAGGTCGACTGAGGCTTGAACAATACCCGACTTCTGACCATCTTTATCTTCAGCCTGCAGTCCAAATACATAGTTACCTCCAAACAAACCTGTGTATGTTACGTCAAAGGTACCGTCGGGAGAAACATTGTATGTTGCTTGGGGAATAGACCGATAGAGGGCATCAGTACTACTCTTAAAGTAGACATCAACCGTACTCCCTGGGTATGCTTGACCAGAAAAATTAACTTTTGTAGGTGCCACAACGCCGCCCAATGAAGGCGCTGTTACCACAGGCGTCGTAGGAGTTGCGTAGAAAGCTACTGCGAAAGAAGAAAAACTTGTTGTTGTAAATTGACAGATACCACCCGAGACTAAGCATGTTGTATATGCGGTCCAAGTAGTAGATCCTGCCTCTTTTTTAAACACTGATAGTGTCTGTCCGTTGCGACTTGTTCCGACAGCAATTTGTATTGTAACAGGCTGACTTGTGGTGAGCCGTTCAGTGGGGAGTCCGTACTGAACTGCACCCACTGAGGAGTAATTTGTCGGTAGGTCGGTTGTTAGCACAGCAGTTGTTGCGCTCAGTTGAGTAAAGTCAGAGCTTGATGCTGTGCTTAAAATTGTATTGAATGGAAGAATAATAGTTGTCCCTCCCCCGAACACAACATGCACCTCTTGCATAAAGGTAACTTGTGTTGTTGATGTTGCAACACCAAGCGGAACCATCACTCCAGCAGCAATTTGATCTTGTATTTGTGCTGGTGAAATTTCAATAAAGGTAATCGTTGTTGTTGCACTCAATGGCACTGAGATGTTACCCGCTGCATCCTTTGCCCAAGCGTATAAGTTTTTTGTACCCTGTGTTCCAAATGTATAACTCGTTATAGGAGTAGTGGTCCAGCTTGGATCGCTCAAGGATGGCGTAGTTGATGCCTCGGTTACTAAGTAGCCAGCTACTCCAACATTATCCGTTGCGCTCAATGTAGTAATCGGAACAGTAAGCGAGGTTGAAGTAGCGGGAATCGTAAATACACTTACAACGGGGGCTATTCCGTCTGGAAGCGATATGGTCGTTGTCGCACTCTTGCTATCCGAGATATTGTTTGATGCATCTTTTGCCCAGGCATAGAGAGTCTTACTTCCCTGAGTTGCAAAAGTATACATAGACGGGGTGGTTGAAGCCCATCCAGAATCGCTAATAGAAGGAGTCGTTGATGCTTCATTTACTAAATACCCCGCAATGGCGACATTGTCGGTTGCTGTAAACATCGTAATGGGCACGGTCAACGAAGATGACGTGCTTGCGATTGCGAAAGCGGTCACGGTTGGAGCAATTGTGTCTACCGGCGGAACAACCGTAAAGACCTCTGTATTTGATACACCGCCCCCAGGAGCGCTGTTAGATACTGAAACTGTTGAGGTTCCAACCGTAGTGAGGTCAGTAGATAAAATTTCTGCAGTGAGCTCTGTTGATGATGCAAAAGTTGTCACTCGCGCAGAGCCATTGAACAGCACCGTTGATGACGCAACAAAATTGGTACCATTAATAGTCATAGTGAGGCCAGGAGACCCGGCAACTGCCGTTGCGGGGACGACGCTCACAAGTGTCGGTACTGGATTATTTACCGTAAATGTTTGTGCATTTGATGTTCCTCCTCCAGGCACAGGGTTTGTAACAGTAATTGGAAACGTTCCAGAATTCAAAAAATCTGTTGCAGGTATTGTCGCGGTAAGTTGGTTTGCGTTGTTATAAATTGTCGCACGAGAATAACCATTAAAATTTACGAAGGAACTTGGAATAAAATTACTACCATTGACTACGAGTGAAATTTGTCCATCACCTACCATGCCTGAAATAGGTGAAATGCTCGTCGTGGACGGTACGGGGTTCAAAACTTGGAACATTTGAGCATTTGAGGTCCCTCCTCCTGGAGTTGGATTGCTGACCGTAATAAGCGCAGACGATGTTGCAACCGACAAGTCAGAGCTAAGAATTGAAACCGAAAGCTGTGATGAAGATATATAAGTGGTGACGCGCGGAGAACCATTAAATTCAGCCGTTGATGAGGCAATAAAATTTGTTCCATTAACCGTCATAGCAAAACCTACGCCTCCAAGCACCGACGAGGAAGGAGAGATGCTTGTTGTTGTTGGTACGGGATTTTGTGCTTGATTAATTGTAAACGTTTGCGCATTTGATGTTCCCCCTCCAGGAGTGGGAGTGTAAACAGTTACTAAAGATGTTCCTTCGGATGCAATATCACCAAACAAAATTTCAGCACTTAATTGCGTCGGAGAAATAAATGTCGTAGCACGAGTGGAACCGTTCCACCGTACAACAGAGCTTGTTACAAAGTTCGCACCATTTACGGTAAGAACAAAACCTAAACCTCCTGCAGTCGCAGAACTTGGAGAAAGTGAAGTTGTTGTGGGAACAGGATTTGTAATACTTGCCGATGTTGTCGGTTGAATTAACGAATAATTACCAGAAGATGAACCACTAATAGTAAGCCCCGAAACGGTAACAATGATGTTCGTACCAACCGACGAAGTGGCAAAGGTGCCGACTGCCCCTGTGGTATCCAAGGTGACACTGTCTGATCCAATTACCCCAACAAGAAGCGCACTGGTCGTATTCAAGGTTGCAATGTCGTTCCCATCATAAACTTTGTCATTTGCCGTGATGCCGGTGACGGTCAATGCTTTGGCGGTAATGCTTGCGGTTGTCGTCGGTTGGGTCAAGGTATAGTTACCTGCTTGCGCGCCGGAAATGGTGAGGCCGGAAACTTG
>JAKANJ010000014.1 GCA_021823825.1 bacterium
ATTTGGTCTGCCAACGAACCCGGGGTTTGTATTTTTTTCATCTCCTCCCTACTGCCCTCATTGTTCTTCTCCATAAATGGTTCAATTCTTTCCATGGTTACGATAATTTATATTTCGCCCGTTAGTTACTCTAAACTATAGCACTCATTATCATTTGGAGCCACAGGGTGTCCCCCTATACAAAAAGCTCCGACCTTTTCAAAAGGTCGGAGCTTTTTGTATCTGCATTGGTACGAGTTACTTGCGTGCTTCGATAATCGCGGCTGCAACGTTTGCAGGAACAATATCATAGTGATCAAACTCCATTGTTGATGATGCACGGCCCTCAGTCATAGAACGAAGTGCTGTCGTGTAACCAAACATTTCTGAAAGAGGAACTTTTGCGGTAAGAACTTTCATCATTCCGCGCTCGCCCATTCCTTCGATTTGTGCACGCTTTGAAGAAAGGTTACCGGCAACATCTCCCATGAACTGTTCTGGCATAACAATCTCAACTTTCATTACTGGCTCCAAAATAACGGGACCAGCGCGACGAACTGCCTCTTGGAATGCTTGTGATGCGGCAATCTTGAAGGCAATTTCTGAAGAGTCAACATCGTGGTATGAACCATCGTATAGTTCAGCCGAAATATCAACAACTTTGTATCCGGCTTGAACACCGCGATCCATTGCTTCACGGATACCCTTTTCAACTGGTGGAATAAACTCCTGAGGAATAACACCTCCCTTGATAGAGTTGATGAATTCAAAGTGATCACCATCACGTTTAACGTTCTTCTTAATATCCTCTGGTTTGACACCCTTCTCAATTGGTTTGATGCGGATTTTAACGTGACCGTACTGACCGCGACCTCCTGTCTGCTTGATGTATTTGTTTTCAGCTTCAGCTTCCTTCGTAATGGTTTCTTTGTAGGCAACCTGTGGCTTACCGACGTTTGCATCAACACCAAACTCACGTTTCATGCGGTCAACCAAAATTTCAAGGTGAAGTTCTCCCATTCCTGAAATAATAGTCTCAAGTGTTTCTTCATCTGTTGAAATGCGGAACGTTGGATCCTCATCAGCAAGTTTCTTGAGTGCCATACCCATTTTCTCCTGGTCAGCTTTTGTTTTTGGTTCAATGCGGAGCGAAATAACCGGCTCAGGGAATTTAATTTGTTCAAGAACAATTGGATGTGCCTCATCACAAAGTGTGTGTGATGTTTTTGTGCTCTTCAACCCAACCATTGCGGCAATTTCACCAGCATAAACCTTCTTTACCTCTTCTCGTTGGTCTGCCTGAAGGCGCACCATACGGCCAACGCGCTCTTTGTCTCCAGTGTTTGCGTTGTATACATAGGAACCAGCCTCTACCGTACCTGAGTAAACACGGAAGAATGTAAGTTGCCCAACGAATGGGTCAGCCTGAAGTTTAAATGCGAGCGCAGCAAACGGTTCACTGTCAGAAGGATGACGCTCAATCGTTTCACCTGTGTTTGGGTCAGTTCCATGAACTGCGGGCATATCAAGAGGTGAAGGAAGATAGTCTACAACGGCATCGAGGACTAGCTGTACACCCTTGTTTTTAAGAGCAGATCCTGCGTATACGGGGAAAATGTTGTTTGCGATAACCGCTTTACGAAGAGTTGCCTTCAAAACGTCCATAGCAATTTCTTTACCATCAAGGTACTCACTCATGAGTTTGTCATCATTTTCAACAATGCGTTCAATGAGCTCTGCGCGGAATTTTGTAGCATCTGCCATGTATTCTGCAGGAATATCAATTTCCACAACCTTAATTCCCAATTCTCCTTCAAACTTGTATGCCTTCATTTTGAGAAGGTCGATAACACCTTCGTGTGCATCTTCAAGGCCCATAGGAATCTGCATACGAACTGCTTTTTTATTTAAACGGTCAAGAATTGATGCATATGATTTCTCAAATGATGCACCGGTGCGATCAAGCTTGTTGATAAAGCAGATACGAGGCACCTGTGCTTCGTCAGCATAGCGCCAGTTAGTTTCTGATTGTGGCTCAACTCCTGCAACGCCGTCAAAAACGACAACAGCACCGTCCAAAACACGGAGTGAGCGCTTTACCTCAACGGTAAAGTCAATGTGTCCCGGCGTATCAATAATATTGAAACGGTACATGTTCGCCTTGTCTTTTGAAACATCGGTCTTGTGCCAAAAACAGGTGATGGCAGCAGCCGTAATAGTAATACCGCGTTCGCGCTCTTGCTCCATCCAGTCCGTGACCGTCTCGCCTTCGTGCACCTCACCGATTTTGTGAGTCATTCCCGTGTAAAACAAAACGCGCTCAGACGTTGTCGTCTTCCCTGCGTCAATGTGGGCGATGATTCCAAAATTGCGTACTTTTTCTAGCGGATAGTCTCGTTCCATGGATAAATTAAAGTTAAAATATTAAATATAAGAGTAATATCTCTTATATTACAACGTCGACTCGGGTGTCATATATGAGAATACTCATGCGCACACCCTCGCTCGTTGTAATAAAAAAGCGCTCTGCGAGCAGGTGCAATATACATCACAATACTAATATTTGCAACCGAGCTGAGGCTTTTCTAACAAAACACCAACGCATATTTACGCCATGGCGTAAATATGCGTTGGCTGGTAAGCAAAAACCCGCTAGTAGGCGGGTTTTTGCAGAGCATAAAAATTTTGTGTCTGACTACCAAGCGAAGTGTGCAAATGCCTTGTTTGCTTCTGCCATCTTGTGTACGTTTTCGCGCTTCTTTACTGCCTCACCTTCGTTGTTGCTTGCGGCGAGAATTTCATCAGCAAGTTTCTCGTGCATAGGACGTCCCTTTTTTGCGTTTGCTGCTGCAATGATCCAACGCATTGCAAGCGCAAAGCGACGATCTGGGCGAACCTCGTGAGGAACTTGGTAGTTTGCACCACCAACGCGACGTGAACGAATTTCCATAAGAGGACCGGTATTCTTGATTGCGAGCTCAAAAACCTCAAGTGGCTCAAGATCCTTTTTCTTTTCTTTGATGATGTCAAAAGCTCCGTACACTATTGAACGAGCGACATTCTTTTTCCCGCGCTCCATAACATAGTTGATAAGTTTTTCAACTTTTGTTGATCCGTATACGACATCTTCGCCAGGAATATTACGATTTGTTACTTTTCTACGCATAATGTATTAAATAAAACTCTACTTTTTCTTAGGTGCAGCTGTGCCAGCTTTTGGACGCTTTGTACCGTATTGGCTACGACCCTTTCGACGTGCATCAACCCCTGTTGCATCGAGAACACCGCGAACGATGTGATAGCGAACGCCAGACAAGTCCTTTACGCGACCTCCGCGAATCATAACAACTGAGTGCTCCTGAAGTTTGTGTCCCATACCAGGGATGTATGCCGTAACCTCCATACCGTTTGTTAGACGAACGCGGGCAATCTTTCGGAGAGCTGAGTTTGGCTTCTTTGGTGTGATTGTTGTAACTTTTGTACAAACTCCCCGTTTAAATGGAGAATTGTGATATACAGGCTTGTTCAAAACGCTGTTAAAGCTCTTGAGAAGTGCCTGAGAACGAGACTTCCTTGCGAAAGTCTTGCGGGGACGCTTTGTAAGCTGGTGAATTGTTGGCATAAGTAAAAAATAACTGTGTCATCTAGAGACGACACAAGGTGCACCTACTCTACTATGTCATTCAAAAAAATGCAAGAGCAACCGAACCAAAAGCCCATTCAAGCCGCTAACAAGGATAGGAGCCTAAATCCTCAGCCCCGTGATCGCCGAAAAGACGAAGGTGGCAATTGGAGCAATGAGGTACTGGGCATGAAACACAGCGTATCTGCTCGCACTCAGTATAATTTCATACTTGCTGGAACAAAGTTGATGTGAAAACTGTTGATAATGTGGTCAACAATAACTGACGATAAGCCCCAAAACCCAATTGAGTAGAATACACCATCTTTGACCAGCTGAATACCAGTTACGCCTGGATGTTGCTGGCTATCTGTAATAACATACACGTCTGCGTCGACTCCCGAAATTGTTATTTTTTTAAGTGTTTGTGTTAAAAAAGCTTTATTCCATTCGGGGACGCTCATTCCTCGTGAAGCAAGCATTGTAATGCCCAAATGTGGCTTTTCATCAATTGTTGTTTTGTAGAAGATAGTAACATTGGAAGCATCTCCAAACCCTACGAATGGTAGAATATTCTTCGGATATTCAATCGTATAACCCATTGTTGAGTTCGTGTATGTTGCCCACTCGGGAATTATATTTTCGTCATAGAGCGTTTCTTCTCTCTTGGCAGACGTGCTCCCATTCGCTATTTTCTCATTTTTGTTTTTTTGTAAATATACGAGCAAACCAGATACTGCTATTAATACAAAAATACCGACAATAAGTACTAGACGACAATTTGATATATTTTTGAACATAATATAAAAGGGGCAACATTCCTGTTGCCCCTGAAGTGTACCACGAAGTGAGCCGAATTTAATGCGTCCAGTAGACGGTATACGACCCGCTGAAGACGAGGTATTGATTGAAGGTGTCGTATGGAATTTGTCTCCTGTACACCGTATATCCAGCGGTCCAATTGCTCTCGATGACATTGAGAACCTTGTTAACCGTGTCGTTGCTTGTCACAATGAGCGTGTGGGGACCGAGACCAGTTGAGTGATCCAGTCTATACCAGATTCTCATCTGGATGATTTGCCCCGGTGTCAGGGAGGACAGAGAAATTCCCGTCACCCCGCTAACATCCGCCCTTGCATACCACAGATAGTCCACGGGCGAACTCTGAGTTAGAGGTAGTGCTTGTGGGTACTCCAGAAGCAAATTCGTCCCCTCAAGCAATGCCGCCTTACGAACGACCTCGGTAACCCAGATTTTGCACTCACCGGCTGGGTTACCGAGGTATTGCCCGTCGTAATACAGTCGTGCCTGAGCCAGGATCCGCTGATCGCGTTCAGCTTGAGTCAGGTCATGCCAGCCTGCGTAGCAGTTCGTTGCCGTCATGAAGAAAAAGCAGAAAACGGCAAGCAAGAACTTACCGATACTTCGTAGCCTACTCATGTAAGCCTCCAAAAAGAACAAGCGCCCGACGGAATTGTCGTAGCGCTGGACGAGTGTATCACCCCCCCCGTTGATAAGTCAATAAAGGACAGTCATCGTTTGCACTTTCCTTCGTTACTTATTTTTCATTTTACAAACGAAGGCCTGTGATCGCCGAAAAGACAAAGGTAGCAATAGGGGCGATGAGGTACTGAGCAAAGAAGAAGTCAAAAAGGGCATTAACCCCAAACCTTTATCTTTGCTAGTCAGTACAATTTCATGCTTGCCGGAACAAAATCTATATGGAAACTCTTAATAATATGGCTTACAATCGTTGGAGACAGCCCCCCGAATCCGATTGAATATAGTACACCATCTGTGGACAATTGAAAATTGGATGTATTGGGGTATTCGCTATCAGTAATTATGTATGCATCGACTCCTGAAACTACTATTTTTTTAAGTGTTTTTGTTTTAAAAGTTTTATTCCATTCAGGGACGCTCATGCCTTGTGAAGGATAGACTGAGACAAGAAAGTGGGGGTTCTCCTCGGGTGTACTTTTATAAAAGTAAGTGAAAGTTGGCCCATCCCCAAATCCAACGAAAGGAAGAGTATTCTTGGGGTATTCAATAGTGTAGCCCAATGAAGGATGTGTATACGTCGCCCACTCAGGGACCAGATTTCCATCTATTGTTATCTCCCCGTTATTGATAGGTGTGTCTGTTTTTGCTACCCCTGCGCTACTATCCTTTATAAAATTAAACAACAAACCAGATACTGCTATCATTGCAAAAATACCAACAACAAGTGTCAGACGATGACTTAGAATATTTTTGAGCATAATATAAAAGAGGCAACATTCCTGTTGCCTCTGAAGTGTACCACGAAGCGAGATGGATTAGTGTGGCCAGTACACGGTATACGACCCACTGAAGACAAGATATTGATTGAATGTAGTATAGGAGACAGATCTCCTATAGACAGCGAATGGGGCAGTCCAATTGCTTTCAATCACATTGAGTACCCGATTGACCGTATCATTGCTGGTCACAATGAGCGTATGGGGGCCAAAACCAGTTGAGTGGTCCAGTCTATACCAGACTCTCAGCTGGATGATTTGCCCAGGCGTCAGAGAGGACAGGGAAATTCCCGTCACCCCGCTTACGTCCGACCTTGCATACCACAGATAATCCGCGGGCGAACTCTGAGTTAGTGGTAATGACTGCTGAGTCCCACCGAGAGTCAGGTCCGTTCCTTCGGCCAACGCCGCCTTACGAACAACCTCTGTGACCCAGATTTTGCACTCACCTGCTGGGCTCCCGAGATATTGTCCATCATAATAGAGCCGTGCCTGGGTCAGAATTCGCTGGTCACGTTCGGCCTGAGTCAGTTCGTGCCAGCCTGCGTAGCAATTCGTTGCCGTCATGAAGAAAAAACAGAAAGCAGCAAGCAAAAACTTGCCGACATTACGTAGCTTACTCATGTAAGCCTCCCAAAAAAGAACAAGCGCCCGACGGAATTGTCGTGACGCTTGGCGAGTGTAACACCCCCCCCATAGATAAGTCAACAAAATATTGAAAATACTTATCTCTATAATATTACTAGCATCTCTCTTCTCCTATTTGCAGAGCCTCTAGATTCTCAGTCCCGTGATCGCCGAAAAGACAAAGGTTGCAATAGGGGCGATGAGGTACTGAGCAAAGAAGAATACAAAAATGATAAAAAGGAGCCAGTTATGTTCCAAATAATCATGGATTTGCTGAAACTTATACGGGAGAAAGGCAAAGAGAACTTTTGCTCCATCAAGAGGGGGAAATGGTATCAAGTTAAAAACCGCAAGAATAACGTTTGTAAATACTATTGTGCCGAGGATAGACAAAAAGGGTCCAGAGGTTATTCCAATAATAGTATGGAAACGAATCATCAAACCAAAAATAAGCGCTATCAAAAGATTCGCAAGTGCGCCCGCTAAACCAACGAAGACCGTCCCCCATTTATAACTTCTTAAATTGTATGGGTTATATGGCACCGGCTTTGCCCAACCGAAAGCAAACGTTCCACCAGACCCGATAAGCATGATTACCGGTAAAATTATTGAACCCAAGGGATCAATATGCTTTATTGGGTTGAGGGTGAGCCTCCCCGCAAGGCGTGCTGTCGGGTCACCAAACATCTCTGCGACATACCCGTGGGAAACCTCGTGGATAATGACCGAAAAGATTAAAACGATAAGAAAAAATATGGTGTCTTGCATAATATAGGATTTATGATACCATACGTGAGCTAAACAAAAAAACCATGGCTAAATCTTGTCCAATCTGCAATAAAGGAACAATTGTCGCGGGAGGCTATTCAAACGCCGTTCGTGCTACAAAGTTCAATCCTACTGGCAAAAACCGCAAATATCCCAATCTTCAGTGGGCGCCTCTTCCTGATGGAAGCCGCATGAAAATCTGCACTCGCTGCCTAAAAATCGGCAAAAACTTGAAGGTTAAAGCAGCAAAATAACTGCTACGCACAAAATTCCCCGCTTGAGGCACCTCAAGCGGGGAATTTTGTAATTAAAAAAGAGCCCGATTTGGGCTCTTTGTCGTCCTCCTTAATTCAGAAATTTCAAAAGAAGAGATCGGGGATCGTGGGTAAAAATAATGTACGCAAGAATTGCCTGTACGCTTGAACTCAGAAAAAGAATTCCCTTTCTGATTACCAGCCCCTGTGATTTGAGTGATACACCCCAGAAAATTGCCAATCCAAGAATAACAATCGAGGCAGGCAAAGGAGCACCGAATGCCACAAAAAAGATGAGGATAAGCGCAACCATCGTAATGGTCACTTCTGCAGGAATTGCCACAGTAAGCAAAAAGACCAAAGCAAAAGCGAGAAAGTCACCAAACATTGAGGCTCCACAAATATCGGCAACCCAAACACAAAGAGCTGCGATAACAAGGGCCGCCAAAACGGTGCTCCCCTTTTCCATCTCTGAGCGAAGCTCGAAAGTCGGTCTAATCTTTATCCCGAACAATAATGAGCCAGCTACCGTACCCACCCCGACGCCAATCATCGAATAAAAGACTGCTCGATTTTGGTCAGCACCAAGGCTCAAGTATGTCGTGTACACCAAAGTAAGGAGACAAAGCATACTAAATTGCCAGAGTAAAAATTTCTTCATTTCTAACCCCCCAGGTTAAAGAACAATTAAAAGCGCGTCGCCATGACGATATTTCTCCATCAAGATTGTCCCTAATGACACGCAATGTCAAGACCGTAATTGCATCTCAAAATTTTATTCCATCGTTATTCCAAAACCATCAGTTTTAAAAACAATTGTTCCATGATCTATAGTGCTCACTGAAGGAATTTTGAGCTGCGCAAGCAAGTCGAGAACTTCTTTGTGCGGATGTCCATATCTATTATTGAGCCCCGCAGAGATTATTGCTTCTTCAGGATTGACCGCTGAAAGAAACTCTGGGGCACTCGAAGTGCGCGAACCATGGTGTCCAAGTTTCAGTATCGTTGCATGAAGTAACGTTCCTTTTTGCTCAGCCAAATATTTTTCTATTGATTGCGGCGAGTCGCCCGTAAACAAAAAAGATTCGTTGCCGTAGGAAAGTCGTGCAACGATTGAGGATTTATTTGTTTCCCACCCTGTTACATCCTGAGTAGGAAATAAAATTTCAAGAACTACCCCATTATCAAGAACAAACTTCTCACCGCTGCGCGCGATGATATGCTGTACTCTTTTTTCTAAAATCTTTTTTTTGAACTCATTGTATGTTCCCGTATCTGATGTATTTTCTGTGGTAATTGTACCAAGCACATTCATCCTTTCAAGCACCATTGGCAATCCACCAATGTGGTCCTGGTCGGGATGGGTTGCGAGAACAAGATCAATAGAGTGGTCATAAAATGGCATCACTTGACGAAGAAGATGTAGCACACCTCCCACCGATGCTCCGCCGTCAATGAGCACTTGGTTCCCGTTGGGAGCCTCAATATATATTGCATCACCTTGCCCGACATCAAGAAATGCGACCGTAAGTATTCCACGGCGATCCGCGCGAATTGCCATCGCCCAAATTAGTACATCAACTAAAATAAAAATTGAAAGAATAATCCATCGCGCATATTTTGAAATAAAATATTTTTTCATTTTATTTTTTTGCTGCACGATATATCAGATAAGAAAATCTGAAAATTATTATATACGAAATAACCACCATAACGATACTGAATGATGCAATGCGAATATTTGCAAAATAAATTTGCGCGCCGAGTTGTGCAACTTGCAAAATATAAGAAAGCAAAAATTGCGTAGGGACCGCGAGCAGAGTGCCGAAAAGTGGGATAGCAGCAAAAACAGCTACAAGCGAAACAAAAAACATTGCGAGCGGTATAGTGGGAAGTACAAATAAATTTGCAATAAGCCCTACTAAAGAAAACGTTCCCATGTGATACAGAAGCAGAGGGGCAACATATATTTGAGTAGAAATAGTAGTTACGAGTATCTCACGCATTACTCCGTTTTTAATGAACAAAAAATATTTCTCAAGATTGGGTGCCAGCAACACGAGCGAAAGTGCTGCAAAAAAACTTAGCTGAAATGAAACATCGTATAGAAGTATCATTGGGTTTATCATAACCATCAACCACCCGACAAAAATAAGAATTCGTAGTGCTTCACTCTCTCGACCCATTGCACGCGCAAGAATTACTACGAGAGCCATTAATGTTGCACGCAAGACAGTTGCACCTCCACCCACCATCAGCGCAAATAAAATAATTCCAGCCGCAGATGAAAGAAGCCGTGCGGTAAATGGCAGAAAAATCACCATGCGCCCGATCACGCTCGCAACGACCGCAATGTTATAACCAGAGAGCACAACAATATGTGCCAACCCCGAATCACGAAATTTTTGTATCCAATCTTTGCCAAGAGACTGCTTCGTTCCGAGTACGATGCCCCCTCCGAGCGATGCCTCTGGTTCGGGAATCACCCGTGCGATATTGCCCATTAATATTTGTTTGAAACGAAGAAGTTTTTCAATCAACCAATTTCCTTTCCCGTGACTCACAATACCAACCTTTGCAAATGACATTTCATAATAGATACCGTCTTTTGCGAGATACGTCGGGTAGTCAAACGTTCGTTCTCCGGGAGCAGTAGCAATACTTTTGGGAATTGTAATTTTCCCTGCTACGATAATTTCATCTCCGTACTGGAGAGCAGGGTATGATGGAACATGAACAAGAATGTTTGTGTATTCAGGTAATATCGTACTACTATCGCCCTGAACAATTAACTTTGTTTCAAGTACCACGTTGGTGTTCGTTTCGCGAGCATCCGGTTCTGATGAAACAATTCCTTGGACGGAAACGACTCCTCCGATAAACTGATTAAGGATTTGTGTGTTTCTACGCGCGGTTGAAACATCGACAGCAAGGGAACCAATAGCACACCCAAACAACACAAGCGAAACAATGAAACCTTGCCGGATATTAGCGTCTCTCGTTGTGGGAAGAAGTGTGGCGATGGCAAGAAATATAAATAATATGCCGAAAGGATATCCAAAATTTCCTATTGTTTCAATTGCAACGCCAAGAAGCGAGCTAACGGTGAAACTAAAAAAATATTCCGACCGCATGCTTCTCTGGTAGTAAGTTAGGTTAAAAAATTAGAGTCCCCAGGCATCCATGATGGCACTCTCGTCACTTGCGCTCACCGCCTTCTTAAATTTTGCGCCCTTCACTCCTTTTACGTGCTTCTCACATTCTGCCCATGTCGCGTGGCGAGAAAGTTTCCCATTTACTAAACTTAAATATGAAAAAGCTTTCAGCTTTCCGCGCGCTTTTGCTTCTGGAGATTTCTTCTGCTTTTGGCTTGTCGGTACGATTTCCATACCCTCAAGGTCAATACGGTAATCAACGTAATTCCCACTAAAAAGTTTTGTTTCTTTTTTGTCCGCAGCCGCTGTCGCGATCTCGTCTACACGCTCATTCCCCGGAATACCAGAATGTCCTGCAACATAAATCCAAGAAATTTTTGAGCCACTCATTTTTACATCTGAAACAACCCCTGCAAGAGCCTCCCATAAATCACGATTGAGAACTTCTTCTTTTTTGCTATTCATCCATCCATTCCGTTCCCAACCAGCGAGCCACTTTGTTATGCCATTTATTACATAGCTTGAGTCTGTGCGCATGTGAATTGTATATTCATCGCCCAAATCTCGAACAAAAGAAAGTCCTTCAATCGTCGCCAAAAGCTCCATGCGATTGTTTGTCGTGCGATCTTCTCGTCCACCGAGTTCATTTACTTTCCCATTCCAAAAAACGATAGCACCCCATCCACCAGGACCTGGGTTCCCCCGCGATGAGCCGTCGGTATAAATAATAATTTCGTGGGACTTCATCTCATCACTCTAAACTTTTTTTGAAATATTCACAATGCGCAGACGAAGTTCACGTTTGTTGCGAAACGTATTTACTTCCATCGTCGCGACAAGATCGACAATATCGCCCGCAACAAGTATCCCT
>JAKANJ010000015.1 GCA_021823825.1 bacterium
GACAACCAGCAATGGAGCTAGCTATTCAGTTTCGCTTACTGCGGATGCAAAAATTCTTATGAACAACTGGCTGACACTTGATTTCTCAAGGGTACAAAACGGTGATATCGTTCGCGTTTGGGGGCCTGTAAGCAGTTCAACTGTTTCTGCTTCAATCTTTAGAGATACATCTATTACAAAATAGATCACTCTCGCAAACAAAAGCACCTCGCAGTCTTGTGAGGTGCTTTTGCTTTATTAGCTATGGCAATATGATTTCAACTGGACTATTATTATGACATGAATACAAACAATGAGATCAAGAAGGGGGAGGAGCATTACATTTGCTTGGGAGGGTGTCGCGGAGTATCAAAAGTACCAGGAGTTTGTCAGACAGAGGGGTGTGCAAACCATAATCACGAGCTTGTGAGGTGTTATTGTACGGATGGTTTACACAACGACTTTAAGCCTGTTCAAAAGTAGCATATTATTTTGAGCTGTGGTATCTTGGTCCGGGTTCAAAAAATGTTAGTATCTAATACAGGCTTCTATAATAGAGCCTCGGTTGTTCATTTTCCTATTCCCGATTTTCATGAAAGACGAAGTACTCAAAACCGACCAAGAACTCGTTACTGCCGCGCTTTCTGACAAGCACGCTTTTTCTGAGATTGTGCATCGGTACGAAGACCCAATACGACGCTATGCGCGACGTCTTGGGTGTGCGGACGGAGATGACACCGACGATGTATTGCAGGAAATTTTCCTTAAAGTTTATATTAGCTTAAATGACTACGATGCAGACTTAAAGTTCTCATCGTGGCTCTATCGTATTGCTCATAATGAAGTCATCTCCTTTTTTAGAAAGAAAAATGTTCGCCCTCGCGTATTAAACTTGAAGACTGAAGACGTTGAAAAGTTCTTTTCGCAGATAGCGGACGAAAAAGATTTTGTAGAGCTTGCGCACCAGCGGGACGATACTCGTATTGTTCTTGATCTTCTTTCTACGATAAATCCAAAATACAAGGAAATTCTCATGCTCCGTTTTTTGGAGGATAAAAGCTATACTGAAATTAGCGATATTCTAAAAATGCCAGAGGGAACAGTGGCAACACTCATAAATAGGGGGAAAAAAGAGCTCAAGTTAGCGTTAGAAGCCAGAGGCATGCAAAACATATGAACGATCAACTTTCAAACAAAATACAGGAACAAATTGAGGTAAATCAAATTACCCCACTTCCACGCTGGCGTTTTTTGCTGTTGAGAGGCTTATTTTGGTTTCTTGCGATACTGTCTGTAGTTGTCGGTGCTTTTGCGGTGGCTGCTAGCTTGTTTCTTTTTATTGATTATCACCGGCACGGTTTATTTTCTGTCCCGCATGATGTTACAGAAATCCTCCTTATGATTCCATTTTTATGGATTGCTGTATTCGTGCTTTTTATCGGGATCGCACGGGAGGGGATTAAGCATACAAGAAAGGGATACCAGTATCGTTTGAGTACTATTCTTTCTATCAGTGTAGCCTTAAGTATTATTTTGGGGTCATTTCTTAATTTTTTTGGTATTGGAAAGGTAACACATGAGGTGTTGAGCGAAATACCTCTTTATAGTTCTATAACTTTTGACTCTCGTGACGCGTGGACCCGTCCTGTTGAGGGACGACTTGCGGGTGTTGTTTTTTCAATACGAGACAATAGCAATTTTTCGGTCGTTGATTTTGGCGGTCGTGTTTGGCAGGTCCATCTTGGAACGTCTACCGCCAACTCCTATATTCCAGAGGCGAGTTCAACGGTTAGAATGGCGGGGATCCTTGACTCGTCATCAAGCGTGTTCATAGTAAAATCTATTCACGAATGGGAGGAGTAATTTTTTGAAAGAAATTTCTCCATGACCGCGTATAAACAATGTGGTCGATAATTATTAGCAATTAACCACTTGTGAAGAGTAAAAGCCGACGAATCTATAATTTCATAAATATTGCCTAGAGTACTACGTTCACGGATCGGTGCGACTATGTAAACACTGGTCCTGTCGAATAGTGGGTCTTCTTACGGCCAAAACGAGTTCGTCAATCTTTAACCTAGTAACAATAAATAAAAATAACTATGGATTTTGCAAAAGAGACCTCGCAAGGGGCCTCTTTTGTATCCACTGATCTTTGCACCATTTGGAGTATTTGAAATAAGCTATGCATAACTATAAAAAAGACTCTACTTCACATATCTTGACATCATCGGCCAATCTCATTGGTGCTTGCTTAATAATAATCACCGGGTTAAAGGTAAGCGGTCTTGAAAGTTCAACAGTCCTTGATAAGGCCGCTGCTTCTTCCTCCGTCCTTTTCCTTATTAGCGGGACTTTTGCCTATCTTTCTATGCGTGGCAATGTCTTGGCTACTGTTCGCCGCCGTGATGTTGCCGACTATGCATTTCTTGGAGGTCTTTTTCTTCTTGTTGTTACGGTAGTTCTCATCTCCTTCAAAGTAATTGTCTAGAAATTGCTGCGGCCTAGAAAAGAGTGAAAGAATTAAATCGTTTCATGCGTAGTAAGGGGTAGGGAGAGGTGCACATGCGCCAAATTGCTTGCATCTCTCGTATACATAAACAGACATAGTCAAAGTAGGTTAAATAATTATATTATCTTAGATCGCATATGAACAAGAAAACTAAAATGAAAAGAATTGTAGCAAGTTCAGTTATTATGAGCTACTTACTCGTTGGTGGCGTTGCTCTTGCTGCTGGTCCCGGCCAGTGGAAAGGAGGTCGTGCCCCAGGGTTAATCGGAACTGTTTCTGCAATTAATGGAACGACACTCACCGTAACAAGCAAAAACTTTGGACCTAACGCACCTTCTGCGACATATGCCGTAGATGCTTCAAGTGCTGTTGTCAGTAAAAATGGCGATGCTTCGTCGTTGAGTAATGTAAGTGTTGGTGACACTGTCATGGTTGTTGGGGAAATAAGCGGAACAGATATTACCGCAACATCAATTCGTGATGGAATTATGATGGGTCGAGATAACGGCAGAATGATGGGGCGTGGCCGTGGCGTTTTTGGAACAGTCGCGTCTGTTAACGGCAGTACCTTTACGGTTACGTCAAAGGCTTGGCAAAAAGATGGAGCAGCTATCACCTATACGGTAGATGCAACCAATGCTACCGTTACCAAGAATGGTGCAAGTTCGTCAGTTTCAAACATTCTTGTAGGGGATACTGTCTCAGTTTTGGGTACGCTAAATGGCACAAATATCACCGCAAAGTCTATTCGCGATGGAGTGGGGATGGGACAGCGAAAGGCAATAGCGCCAGTGATTCAGGGTAACGGGCTTCCTGTTGTAGGAGGTAGCGTGACCGCAATAAATGGTTCAGTCCTTACTGTCACAAACAAAAGCAATGTTACGTATACCGTAGATGCAACTCATGCGACGATAATGAAAGCAGCTGCAACTTCAACAATCGCAAATGTGAGCGTTGGCGACGCGGTAATTGTACAAGGCACCGTAAACGGCACTTCAGTCGTAGCTTCATCTGTTATAGACCAGGCGCAGGTTGTTGCCCATGCAGGCAAGGGGCGGGGATTCCTCGGTGACTTCTTTGATGGGATTGGTGGGTTCTTCCATCATTTATTTGGATTCTAATAGATAGTTATGGAAATAATGCAAAAGGTTGCCAGAGGACACAGACCCCATGGCAACCTTTTGCGTTTACAAGACCCACGCAATACTTTTGCTTCAATGTGCTAAACTAAAGGGTAATTAATAACAAGATATTTTCAATTATTTATATGACAAAGACGAATCGCATTATTGGTCTATTTATCATTGTGTTGTTTGTTGGTCTTGGTGTATGGTATTGGTCGTCGCATTCAACTGCCAATGTTCGCTCACAAGGTTTAATGATTCCCGCACCGATACAGCCAGTTTCTAGTGGTTCCAATGGGTCAACAGCACCACTATCCGCGTCGGTCACTTACACCGCAAGCGGGTTTTCGCCAAGCACGGTCACTATAAAACAAGGAGGCACTGTGACGTTTGAGAGTATCGACGGAAGTAGGATGTGGGTTGCGTCAGATCCGCACCCATCACATACAGGATATTCTGGTACAACAAAACAGCAACACTGCCCGGATGTACAAGGTGTTGCGTTTGATCAGTGTTCTATTGGCCCTTCTTACTCATTTGTTTTCCAAAAAATTGGCACGTGGGGTTACCATAACCACGCAAGTGCAAATGACGGTGGTACCGTTATTGTTGTTCAATAAAACACTATGAACATTCGCAAACTTTCTAATTTCCTTTTGCGTTTTGGTGTTTCTTTTGCGCTTTTGTATCCTCCGATTGATGCATTGTCAAACCCCGATTCGTGGATAGGTTATTTCCCAAAATTTTTGCAGAATTTTGCTTCCGATATGACACTTCTTCACTGGTTCGGTGTGGTAGAGGTTTTTCTTGCCGTGTGGATACTGTCTGGAAAGAAAATATTTTGGCCAACTTTTATTGTAGGTTTTTTACTTCTTTCCATCATATTTTTCAATATGAATAACTTTGAGGTTATTTTTCGCGATGTCACCATAGCTGCGGTTGCCTTTGCTCTCGCGCTTGATGCAAGAGCGGGCCAATCAGCGGGGGGCGGTGTTGAATAGGTCAGTGCTATAATACCTACCATGAGATTTATTCTTCGTTCTAAAATTCATCGTGCAACAGTAACAGAAGCAAATTTAGCATATGTAGGCAGTATTACTATTGATGGCGACCTCGTAGAAAGAGCGGGGCTCTTAGAGGGAGAACGGGTGCTTGTCACAAGCGCCACCTCAGGTGCGCGTCTTGAAACGTATGTTATTTCTGGCGCGCGGGGTTCTGGTGTGATTTGCATGAATGGCCCCGCGGCACACTTAATCAAGGCAGGGGAAGTTGTTGTAATCATGGGCTTTGAACTTTGTGATGGACCAATTAAACCCACGATTGTTTTGGTGGATGAGAAAAATGCCTTTTTGAGGTATGCTTGACACGAATAGGCAATTTGATAAGATACTTACATATTAGCATCGTGCTTATTATGACAAATCGAAAGCAAAAGGTTGAAGAACTTATGGAAAGGATTCATGCGATGAAACGTCAAATGACGATTGGCGCATCTTCTTGCACTAAAATGCCCCGCATTACACCCGCCCAGTGGGGGGTCGTTGTCCTCATCGAGCAAAGAAATGGAAGTACAGTAAAAGATATTGCTACCGCACTTGGTGTGACAAGCAGTGCGGCAACTCAGCTTGTGGATGGTTTGGTTGCAAGCGGATATGTTACCCGGAAGCAGGACCCAAAAGATCGACGGAGAGTGACATTGATGCTCTCTGTTGAAACCAAGAGGCACGTGTCGCAGATGAAGGAGCAAGTCTCAAAACGATTACTTAAATTCTTTAAGATATTAGATGATAAAGAGTTTGACCAATATATTCGGCTCAACGAGAAACTCTCAAGAGCACTTTTAAAGAAAAATTAATAGATTTATAATAATAAATATGCCAGCAATTTTGAAGAAGGTACCAATGTTTGCAAAATCTAAATGGATGCTTTGGGTTGTATTGCCAATCTTGGTTATCATTGGGGGGTACTTTCTTTTCTTTCATAAGAGCACAAAATACCAATATATAACAGTGCAGAAGGGGTCTATCACAGAGTCTGTATCTGTTACGGGCAACACGGTGCCGAACAAGAGTGTTTCCCTCGCTTTTGGTAGCAGTGGTATTATTTCTAGCGTCAATTCTGATCTTGGGGAGCAAGTATATGCCGGTCAGGTTCTTGCAGAGCTTAACACTAACGATCTTTCTGCTCAGCTCCAGCAGGCCCTCGCAAGTGTTTCAGCTGAACAAGCAAAGCTTGCCGGCCTCCAAGCTGGCTCGCGACCGGAAGATATTGCAGCCTCTCAGGCCGCCCTTGATAAAGCTAAACAAGATCTAGCCAACATGTACGCAAGTATCAGCGATACTTCTACGGACAGCTATGCGAAAGCAAACGACGCGGTGCGCATACAGGTAAACTCTTTTTTCTCAAATGCCGAAACAGCAAGTCCTTTGCTTACTTATTCAACCGTTGATTCTCAAACGCTAAACGATGTGCAAACGGAACGTTTTAACGTAAGCATTGATCTCAACAAGTGGCAGGCACAGCTCTCGAATATTGATACATCTGATGCGGGGCTAGAGTTGCTCATGCAAGACGAGATTTCCTACCTAACTGACGTGAGACAATTGTTGAACAATCTTTCAAACACGTTGAACACTGCTCCTTCGTTGAGCGCGACAACACTGGCTGCCAATAAAGCCAGCGTTTCTATTGCACTTAATGAGGTAAATACTGCAACAAAAAATCTTAATACAATTTCTCAGTCAATTGCATCACAAAAATTAACTGTTTCACAGTTGCAGGCGCAACTTGCACTTAAACAAGCGGGAACACTTCCTACGGACATATCTGCACAGCAGGCAAATGTTGAACAGGCACAGGCAAATGTTGATAGTGTGAGAGCAAAAATACAAAACGCACAAATTATTGCCCCTATTAGCGGCACGGTTACTCAGTTCGATGCAAAGATTGGACAGCTCGCATCACCAACTGTTCCTTTAGTTTCAATCATGTCTGACAGCGGCTATGAAGTTGATGTTGGGGTTTCTGAAATTGACGTCGGCAAGATATTGGTCGGCGATACCGCCACAATGACGCTTGATGCTTTCCCGAACGAGACCTTTAAAGGAACAGTATTTTATATAGCACCCGCTGAAACAAATACATTAGGCGTAATCACTTACCAGGTTAAGATTTCGTTTGACAAAGCGGACCAGCGGCTTAAGAGTGGGCTCACTGCAAACATTGACATACAAACAAAACACAAGGACAATGTGTTGATTCTTCCTCAGTATGGCATTCTGCAAAATGATTCAGGAACATTTGTAGAAACGGTTGTAAATAATAAAATTGTTCAGACCCCTGTTGTGTTAGGAATTCAAGACCAAAAGGGGGATGTTGAGGTAATTAGTGGTGTAACTGAAGGTGAACAAGTTCTCAACATCGGGCTCAAGGCACAATGATTGAAGTAAGTAATCTAAAAAAAGAATATGTAGAAGAAGAAACTCCAACGCAAGCACTTCGCGGGGTAACTTTTTCGATTGAAAAAGGAGAATTTGTTTCCATCATGGGCCCCTCTGGTTCAGGAAAATCCACGCTCCTCCATATTCTAAGTTTTTTGGATAGACCAACGGGTGGTTCTTACAAGTTCCAAGGGAAGGGTATTGATGAAATGGACGATCAGGAGCTCGCACAGGTTCGAAACAAAGATATGGGCTTCGTTTTTCAATCATTCAACCTCCTTTCTCGTTTAACCGTATACGATAATGTTGAGATTCCGCTTCTCTACTCAGATATTTCTCCCTCAAAGAGAAAGAAAACGATCGAAGAAGCGGTTAAGTCTGTTGGTCTCGAGGAAAAACTGTATACGGAGGCAGGGAAGCTTTCTGGAGGGCAAAAACAACGTGTTGCTATTGCCCGCGCACTTGTTGTGGACCCAAACGTGATTTTTGCAGATGAGCCAACGGGGAATCTTGACTCAGAGTCGGGTTACCAGGTCATGGAAATCCTTGAAGCACTCAATAAGAAGGGTCGTACGGTAGTTCTTGTTACGCACGAAACACAAACGGCGGAATACGCAGACCGAATAATTAGAATCAAAGATGGGATTGTTGAGAGCGATAAAAAGATTATCGCAGTTCGTGATCGCGGTGCCCAAAGCCTCAAATAACATGCTTTTTAGAGACGCATTTAAAACATCAACTCGAAGCCTTATGCGCGGTAAAATGCGTTCCGTGTTAACAATGCTCGGTATCGTTATTGGTATTGCTTCGGTAATTATCCTCATGTCTATTGGACAGTCGGCACAGGATTTAATTTTGGGGCAAGTCCAAAGTATTGGTTCAAACCTTATCATCGTTATTCCAGGCGCACCAAGTAATGGCAGATTTTCCTCTCCCGCATCTGCCCAAGGCATCGTTATCACAAGTTTGCAGGAAAGAGATGTGAACGCGTTGGAGCGCGAGCCCTCTGTAGATATGGCAGTTCCTGAAGTCCGCGGACAAGGAAGCGCCGTGTATGGAAATAACAATGTAAATATCAATTTTACTGGTTCCACTGCAGATTTTTTTGCAGTAAGCAATTTGGGGAAAGTATCGAAAGGTCAAACTTTTTCAAAAGCCGATGTTGACTCTGGTAATCACGTTGTAGTAATAGGGCCAGATCTTGCCAATACTTTGTTTGGAGCAAATGTTAACCCTATTGATAAAATTATACATATTAAAAATGTTTCGTTCCGAGTTGTCGGCGTTTTGGAAAAAGGGGGGACAGGTGCATTCGGTGTTGATATAGGAAACATCGTGGTTATGCCGATCAGTGTTGCCCAGAAACAACTTTTGGGGATTACTTATTATAATGTCATTGTGATACAGGCAAACCCAAGTTATGACATAAACTTTGCGAAATCGCGTATAACGTTTGCCTTGCGACAAGACCATGGTATTACCGATCCTAAAAAAGATGATTTTACCATACAAACGCAGGCGGATATCCTGTCAATTCTAGGAAGCATTACTTCAATATTGACACTGTTTTTGGCAGCGATAGCGTCAATATCTCTTGTTGTTGGCGGTATCGGTATCATGAACATTATGCTTGTTTCGGTGACAGAAAGAACACGAGAAATTGGTTTAAGAAAAGCGGTTGGTGCAACAAACAATGATATTTTGCAACAGTTTCTTATTGAATCAGTCCTCCTTACTTTAGTGGGTGGAATTGTCGGCGTTACTGTTGGTGCGATTTTTGTTGGTCTAACATATGTTGTTCTTTCAACATTCTTTTCTATCGGGTGGGTATTTGCATTTCCAATTTCTTCAGTGATTCTTAGTATGGTTGTTTCAGGAATTGCTGGTATCGCTTTTGGTATTTATCCTGCTCGTCAGGCAGCCTTGAAAAATCCTATTGACGCGTTGAGGTATGAATAAGACTGCAGGGGCCAAGACAGAACACTTCGTATACATCCTCGAGTGTGCAGATGGAACACTATACGTTGGGTATACAAATAATATTGAAAGGCGGCTGATTCAGCATAATAGCTCCAAGCAAGGCGCGCATTATACAAAAACACGGCGTCCTGTTAAACTTAGATACTCCGAACTATTTAGTACGCGTGGTGCAGCTCTTAGCCGAGAATCCGAAATTAAGAAATGGTCGCGAAAGAAGAAGCTGCAATTGATCTATTCAGGCATGTTATAATAGAACGCTAACGAAGAAAGATTTTGTAAATGTGGTCATAATTTAATCAGTTTTTAATGATAGTTGACGGTAAGAAAATTGCAAAAAATCTTGAGGAGAAGCTCGTTACGGAGCTTTTGTTTTCGTCTCCGAAAAAGGTTTGTTTTGTCGTATTTGGTGGAAACGTGGCTACTGCACAATTTGTGAAAATGAAATCGCAAATTGCGGAGCGCGTAGGCATTGCCGTGAGGACAGAAATATACTCCGAGGTTACAACCACCGAAGAGGCGGTAAAAAAGATACGTGATCTTGAAAAAAAAGACTGTGATGGGATCGTCGTACAACTACCGCTCACGAGCGGCATCGACGCTCAAACTGTTCTTGATGAGGTTCCACCACTTAAAGATATTGACGTTTTGGGTACGATTGCAAAAAGAAGCTATGCTGATGGGAAAATAGATAGAATGCCACCAGTTGCACGAGCGGTGCATGAGGTTTTGGATGCCTATAATATTAAGCTTAAGAACAAAAAAATTGTTGTGGCGGGGCAGGGGCGTCTCGTTGGAGAGCCTGTGCACCTGATGCTTTTGGGCATGAAGATACCACACCGTATCGTTGATATTAATACGAGCGAAAAAGATAAATTATTGCTGTTTAAAAGTGCCGATATCATTATTTCTGGAATGGGAGTGCCGTATGCCATAAAACCACATATGGTAAACAAGGGCGTTGTGCTTATTGATGCAGGCACGAGCGAGCAGGGCGGCAAACTGGTTGGCGATATTGACCCAAAATGTGCAGAAAATGCTTCACTCTTTACTCCTGTTCCTGGTGGAATTGGCCCAATTACTGTAGTGAGTCTTTTAAGAAATTTGTTATAATTGAAAGATGATTAAAAAATACATTGACTATTTAAAAGATAACCCTGAGGGTTTTTGGTTCAAACGCAAGCGCTACGGTTGGGGGTGGACACCTGCTACTTGGCAGGGCTGGGCGGTAGTTGCTGGGTATCTTCTTGTTGTTTTATACCTTTTCAGAAACATAGGGATGGCATCATCTTCTGCCCAGGACGCGTTGATGGGTGTAACAGCGCCTGTTATCATCGCAACAGCAATTTTAATTTATATCAGTTATAAAAAAGGCGAAAAGCCTCGTTGGCAATGGGGTCCTCCTAAAAAATAATACATCGCGCACCCTGAGCTGCTATCCATAAAGTTAGCCTGAAACTAAAGGTATTTCCCTCCATATTCTTTCATTGACTCTATGATTTTATAAAGAGCTTTGCCATTTTTCGTGAGAGTATATTCTACTCGTGGGGGTTTTTTATTTAATGCAGTTCTTTTAATTATACCTTGGCTCTCAAGATGTTTAAGTTTTTTAACTATAGTACGCGTGCTTACTCCAGAAAGAGACGATTGCAAATCACTAAAACGCTTGGGCATTATGAGGAGGTCGCGAATGATAAGTAAGGTAAAGGTATCACCAACCAAATTGGCCGTTTTTGCGATTGGGCATGCGCCACATATTTTTTTTTCTTGGTTCTTCGTTCGCAACATTATTGCCACTACGATAGCATAGTTACTAATACTTTACAAAGTAAAGCGCCTCATCTATACTATTGCTGTTACAAATAGTTATATATAATACCCATATGAAAAAAATCATTGATGCAATGAAGTGGCGTTATGCAGTGAACAAATTTGATACGACGAAAAAACTTTCAAACGAACAGATCAACGATTTATTGGAAATAATGATTCTTGCACCCTCTTCTTATGGCCTACAGCCATGGAAATTTATTGTTGTTACAAATGTGGAGCTACGCGCAAAACTGCAACAGGCAGGGTACAATCAAGCGAAGATATCTGAAGCTTCACACTTGATTATTTTTGCTGTTGAAAAAAATATTGATGACAAACTCGTAGATGCGTATATCAAATCTGTTTCAGATACGCGCGGTGTCCCCGTGGAGGCTCTTGCCGATTATGCTGGAATGATAAAGGGCGCCATTGCACGGATGACCCCAGAACAAAGGGTTGAGTGGGCAGCGCGTCAGGCTTATATTGCGTTGGGTGTCGTGACCACCGCGGCAGCTGTTGCGGGCATTGATACCGCACCAATGGAAGGTTTTGATACAAAAAAGTTTGATGAGATTCTTGGTCTAGATAAAAGGGGTCTAGAATCAAAGAGAT